>CAIKTE010000147.1 GCA_903830285.1 uncultured Chitinophagaceae bacterium
CCGAAATGGATCATAGGCTTCAGTGATGTGACCGTTTTACAGGCACATATCTTTCAGCATTTTCAAATAGCAACCCTGCATGCGCCCATGGCTAATGCGTTTAGCGGTGAAGGATATCAGAATAAATATATTGCTTCATTGAAAGATGCGTTGAGTGGTGTTACCACAAACTATGAATGTGCAGCACATACACTCAATAAAACAGGACATGCAGAAGGCGATCTGATCGGTGGTAATTTATCCATCATCGCACATTTGATAGGCACACATTCGAGTTATAAAACAAGACATAAAATATTATTCCTGGAAGATGTGGGAGAGTACCTCTACAATATTGATCGCATGCTGATACAATTGGAAAGAGCCGAACTGTTCAAGCATATCAAAGGTCTGATCATCGGGGGTTTTACTGATATGAAAGACACAACGATCCCTTTTGGTAAAGATGTGTACAGTATTATCAATGATCAAGTAAAGGATTTGAAAATTCCTATTTGTTTTGGTTTTCCGGTAAGTCATGAAACAGAAAACCTGGCTTTAAAGATCGGGCTGCAGCATGAATTGATCGTTGCAAAGGATGGGGTGCAATTGAAGGAAGTTTTTTAAATTAAGTTAGATCGATAACCTGTTTTGATTTTATAACTTTTGAAAGAGATACCTGGTTATCAATTTTATCTAAAAGCCATTTATTTTCGTGACGAGTAAAATAGTATAAATCCAGAAAAGCTTTTTTCTTCTTGCTCTTATTTTCAATGATCTTCATTGTTTTATCTGAAATCTTATAGTCTATCATCTTCCCTTTTATATAAACTGTAAATCGATCAAGTTCATTGTCCAAATAATCTTCATCTCCTATTATTTCCACTTTTTTAAGTTCTATATCTTCCAGAAGATTCTGTTCCCGTTTTACTTTCATCCAGTCTAACTGTTTTTTAAAATCTAAGTATAATCTTTCTGTTACTATATCTTTTACCAAGTCCATATCCCTTTCGGACCAGGCATGTTGCATCCGCATAAAAACATCGCTAGTAAAATTTGTCATTTCATCATAGTTCCAGAGTGGATCTAATTCCTGGCTTAGCTCAATATTTTCTTTAGCCTTTTTATTTTTTCTGTGAATAAATATGGTGATTAGTAAAAGGTTGATCAATCCAATGATTACTCCAATTGCACGGAATGAATTACCACCACCACCACTTCCGCCACCTGCTCTTGCAAATGATAAACTTACATGTAAGAAAGTGATGGATATTACTATTATAAAAGATTTTAGCTGCATAGTTTTTGGATAATTTCAAAAATAGATAAAATAATGTCTATGTGTTACAAATAATCCACTGTTCATGTCTATCTTTCTGATCATAAAACATATTTCATGAAACTTCTTTATTTTTTCTTGCTTCTATTTCTACCTTTTATTGGTAAAGCACAGCCGGGAACAGAAATTTATTTACTGGATATGATCGTTAAGAATAAACAGATCGAATTATCTCATCCGGTAAACATCACAAATCATAAAGGCTATGATAACCAACCTTGTTTTTTTGATGGAAAACCCCTGATATTTTATACTTCAGGAGATAGTGGCAAAACGGATATAAAAACATATAATTACGAGACCGGTGTTACCAATAATTTCACTTCCACATTGGCAAATGAATACTCACCAACGGTTACTCCAGATAAAAAATATATTTCCTGTATCATCGGCGCCAAACAAGATCTGGGCAAATATCCCTTGGAAGGAGGGGCACCGATCATCCTGATCAATCATTTAAAAGTTGGTTATCATGTGTGGATAGATAATGACAGATTACTGCTTTTTGTTTTAGATGATTCTGCAAACAATAGCCTACATTATTATAACCTCACAACAAAAGAAGATCAAATTATCGCTAAAAACCCCGGACGTTCTTTGCATAAGATCCCTGATGAGGATGCCATAAGCTTTGTGGAGAAATCTGCAACAAAAGAATGGATGATCAAAAAATTAAATTATAAAACAATGTCTGTCAGTACGATTGTTAAAACCATCCAGGGGCAAGAATATTTGGCTTGGACAAAACAGGGAAGCATTATGATGAGTGATGGCTTAAAGCTGTTTTATTATGAACCTGCTATCAGCAATGACTGGAAAGCAGTCATTTTGCATGATACTGTTCCTGCCATGAAAGGAATGACTAGAATAGCGATGAATGCTGTAAACAATAAAATTGCGATCGTAGTAAGCGAATAAATTAAAAGGGTTGCCAACCTTTCAAAGGTTGCCAACCCTAAATACTATGAAAAGTCTTTTCTTTGCAGCATGAAATTATTCCTGATCCGCTATACAAAAATGCTCTTCATCTGGTTGCAGCTGCACCGTGTATTTGGTTTTATGAACGGGGCATTCGGCAATATGTATTATCTCACTAAATTCTCAAAGTG
Organism: uncultured Chitinophagaceae bacterium; assembly: GCA_903830285.1. Classification (GTDB taxonomy): domain Bacteria; phylum Bacteroidota; class Bacteroidia; order Chitinophagales; family Chitinophagaceae; genus CAIQDX01. The sequence continues at coordinate 2,428 of CAIKTE010000147.1, forward strand.
GGCCTATCAGAATAGAAAAGTGGCATACAATGATTTTCCCAGTAAATGGGATTATATGAAGCGAAATAACATGTATCAATGGGTGATCGATAAAGAAGGACTTTCTTCAGAAACCATTAACTATATTGAATTTGGTGTTGCCTGGGGAGATTCATTCAAATGGTGGCTGAAACAGAATACCAATCCCGATAGTAAGTTTTACGGCTTCGATACATTTGACGGATTACCTGAAGACTGGGGCCCTTTTAAAAAAGGAAGTTTCAGTAGTAATCAGGAACTGCCGGATATTAATAATGATCCAAGAGGAAAATTCCTGAAAGGATTATTCCAGCAAACCGTTCCAGGTTTTGTAAAAGAATTAAACAATAGTAAACGCAATGTGATATTGATGGATGCAGATCTGTATTCTGCTACTTTATATGCATTAACTTCTTTGGCGCCTTATTTAAAGAAAGGGGATATCATTTTCTTCGATGAA
>CAIKTE010000148.1 GCA_903830285.1 uncultured Chitinophagaceae bacterium
ATCAAAAATGCCTAGATATGGGAGATCATGAATTCAAGGACTCCTTAGATCAACGAGCAAAATCAGGTATTGGGCGCTGTAAGGGAGATTAACACCTTTCTAAAATGATATTACAAGGATCAATTTGCTGAACAGGTACAGCTTCTATATCTTGCGGATGAGTTCTCAAAAAAGAACATCAAAACAAATCAAGCATGCTTCGCAAATTACAAATACAATATTATGCCATCATCGATTCGATCGAAATCGAGTTTGCTCCACATTTGAATATCATAACTGGCGAAACAGGTGCTGGTAAAAGTATCTTAATGGGAGCGTTGAGTTTAATTTTGGGAGAACGTGCCGATAGTTCTGTACTTCGCTATGCAGATAAAAAATCTGTGATTGAAGGATATTTTCAAATTGATCATAAACAGCCTGTTTTAGACTTTTTAGTAGCAAATGATTTAGATGCGGATAATGAGATGGTGATAAGAAGAGAAATTGCTCCTAATGGAAAATCAAGAGCTTTTATTAATGATACACCTGCCAGTTTACTACAACTAAAAGAACTGGCAAGCATGTTGGTTGATTTGCATCAGCAGTTCGACTCATTAACCTTAGGTGATAACGATTTTCAACGAACCGTTTTGGATGCACTTGCTTCAAACCAAATACTGCTTCAACAGTATCAATTGGTTTTTCAACAATGGCAAACCGTTAAAAAAGAATTAGAAGAGCTGGAAAGCCGAAAACTGAATTTTCAAAAAGAATTCGACTACCATCAATTTCTATTCACAGAACTTGAGGAACAATCTTTCAAAGAAAATGAACTGGAAGAAATAGAAGCTGAGCTACAATTAATGAGTCATGCAGAGGGTATCAAATCGGTATTAACAAAAATAAATACTGATCTAGAATCAGGTGATCAACCTATACTGCCCTTATTTAAACAATGGATTAATCAGCTGAATAGTATCTCAGTCTATCATACAGCACTGCCCTCTGTGATAAAAAGATTAGAGAGCACGCAGATAGAATTGCAAGATATTACTGATGAGATGGAACTGTTGAATAACAAAGTTCAATTGGATGAAAAGAGAATGGACTGGATTAACGATCGGATGGCTGCAGGCTATAAATTGTTGAAGAAACATAGTGTAAAAACAACAGCAGAATTATTAGCCATACAAAAAGATTTAGCGGAAAAACTAGAAGCCGTTTTTCTGATCGATGAAACAATAGCCGAAAAACAAAAATCAGTAGTTAATTTTTTAGCAGATGCTAATTCATTAGCAAAAAAAATATCCTTAGCCAGAAAAAAAGAGGTGGCACCGTTAGAGAATAAAGTGAACGAGTTATTGGTTTTAGTTGGAATGCCAAATGCACGATTAAAGTTAAGTGTCGAAGACAGCTCTTTACATATTTTCGGAATCGATCAGATTGAATTTCTTTTCGATGCCAATAAAAGCAACCGTTTCGAGCCGATTCGAAAAGTAGCAAGTGGAGGAGAATTAAGTAGATTAATGCTTTGTATTAAATCTCTTGTTGCAGAAAAAGTTGACCTCGCCACCCTTATTTTCGATGAAATTGATACTGGCATTTCAGGTGAAGCGGCGAAGCAGGTAGGTCGAATAATGAAAGGGTTATCAAAGAACCGCCAAATAATATGTATTACACACCAGCCTCAAATTGCAGGAAAGGCCGATGCTCATTTTTATGTGTATAAAGAAGATCAATCTGGTACAATCAAAACAAATTTGC
>CAIKTE010000149.1 GCA_903830285.1 uncultured Chitinophagaceae bacterium
GTTTGATCATATGCCTGTAGGATATGCTTTATCGCTATTTCAGCTTTCCACGATCATCAGTGTACTGCTGGGGCATCATATCTTTAAAGAAAAGGATATGCTTAAAAAATTGATAGGGGCAGCGATCATGATCGCAGGCTCGGTGATCATTATTCTTTTAAAAGACAGGTAGATGCTATAAATGCTGAATATTGGGTCTGTACAGGCTTCTGCAAAAAAAAACTATTCAAGTTCACCATTCACCATTCTCAATAATTATCTTCGCCGCCATGAGTAAAGAGGTTGTTTTAAGCGGCATTCGCCCTACAGGATTTTTGCACCTGGGAAATTATTTTGGTGCCATGCGCAATTACGTGCGTATGCAGGATGAATATAATTGCTATTTCTTTGTTGCTAACTGGCATGCATTGACCACACATCCCGATACCAGAGAATTGCAGAACAGTGTTCATCGGGTAATAGCAGAAAATGTTGCTTGCGGATTAGATCCAGATAAAGTGGCTTTATATGTACAAAGTGATGTGCCTGAAATTGCAGAATTGTATTTGTATTTAAATACAATGGCCTATAAAGGCGAATTGGAAAAAACCACCACTTTTAAAGATAAAGTTAGACAGCAACCGGAGAATGTGAATGCGGGTCTGTTAACTTATCCTGTGCTGATGGCTGCTGATATTTTAATTCATCGTGCATTGAAAGTGCCTGTGGGAAAGGATCAGGAGCAACACCTTGAAATGGCGAGAAATTTTGCAGAACGTTTTAATCACCGTTATGGCGATATACTCCCCTCTCCGCAAGCATTTAATTTTGGTAATGAGTTGGTAAAGATCATGAGCCTGGATGGCAATGGTAAAATGAGTAAAAGCGAAAACCAGATGAACACGTTGTTCCTGGCTGATAATGATGATCTGATCCGTAAAAAAATAATGAAAGCTAAAACGGATAGTGGCCCAACAGAAGCTAATTCAGTAAAACCCGATTATATTGAAAATATCTTCACCTTGTTGAAATTGGTGAGCAATGAATCTGTTTTACAAAAGTTTGAAGCTGATTTTAACGGCTGCAGTATTCGTTATGGTGATCTGAAAAAACAGTTAGCTGAAGACATGGTGAATTTTATTAGACCCATCCGTGAAAAAGCTGCCGATATTCAAAACAATAAACCATTATTATCTAAGATCATTCATCAAGGTGCAGAAAAAGCAAGAGCAAGTGCTTCAGCTACTTTAACCGAAGTTAGAAAAGCAATGAGGTTGAATTATTGACCATTTAAGCTGTTCGAAACCTTCATTCTGTCTGATTGGTTTGGATGTTTGCATACTGCGAAAAAGAACGCAATCAATCAAAATCTGAAGTTGTGTAAAAAATATTTAATAAACTTAACAGTTGGTACATCGTATTTCGTACTTTCAATTATATGGCAAAGGCTAAAAAACCAAAACATGTTGCAGTGGCCGGAAATATCGGCGCAGGTAAGACCACACTCACAGAAATGCTGAGCAAACATTACAAATGGATACCGCAGTTTGAAGATGTGGATCATAACCCTTATCTGATGGATTTCTACGAGGATATGCCCCGTTGGAGTTTCAACCTGCAGATCTATTTCCTGAACAGCAGATTAAATCAGTTACTCGATATTCAACGCGGAACCGAAACGGTGATCCAGGACAGGACCATCTATGAAGATGCCAACATCTTTGCACCCAATCTGCATGATATGGGATTGATGGGCAAACGTGATTTTGAGAATTACTTTAAGTTTTTCCAGACTTTAAAAACTATGGTGCAGCCACCAGACTTACTGATCTATTTAAAATGTTCCGTTCCTACTTTGGTGGCGCAAATACAGAAGCGCGGCCGTGAATACGAAGAAAATATTCGTCTGGATTATTTAAAAAAGCTGAATGAATATTACAGCAAATTCGTTGACAGTTATAAAGAAGGTCCGTTATTAATTATTGATTGCGATAAAAATAAATTTGCCGAAAATGAAGAACATTTTGGCGAGATACTGAGCAAGGTTGACAGTACATTATTCGGCTTATTTTAACTCGTTTATACTAACGCAATACATTCTACTGAAATTAATATTCCGGCAGGAAAAGGCATCAACTGAGGTGTGCTTCTGGCAGGTGCATTGTTAGGAAAAATTTCTGCATATACTTTATTCAATGTGCTGAATTCATTTCCATGAACCATAAAGACCGTGGTTTTAACGATCTTACTTAAACTGCTGCCTGCTTCTTCCAAAATGGTTTGAACATTCTTAAATGCTTGTCTGGCCTGTTCTTCAAAGTTGTCACTTAATCTAGCTGTAACAGGATCGATTCCTGTTGTTCCTGAAAGAAAAATAAACTGATCAGTTATTACTGCCTGAGGAAAGACTTCTGTGGTACGGGGTACTTTTGAGGTATTGAAATTAGTTCTTGTTGCCATGATATTATTGTTTTGCTTTTGAACAATCAGCACTAATGATACAAAAGAAAATTAAAATCGCATAGCATTTGCGGGCAATATTTCCATAAAAAAACCCGCTTATGCAGCGGGTCTTTCTTGTCAGAGCAATCGAAGAGACCATATTCCGAATTTAAGTTCGGAATTATTTGAATGATCATATTTTGGGTGCAGCAGCTAATATTTCTTCACTAACTCCTGCTGCATATTTTTCAAAGTTTTTGATGAATAGAACTGCTAATTCTTTAGCGGCTTTATCATAAGCAGTTCTGTCGGCCCATGTATAGCGCGGGTGCAGCATATTCACAGGAACATGATTACACCTTTTTGGGATCATCATGCCGAATACAGGATGCATCTCGAATTCAGCATGATCCAGATCACCGTTCAATACTGCTGTGATCATATTTCTCGTATACTGCAATTTTATTCTGCTGCCTACGCCGTAAGGGCCACCACTCCATCCCGTATTGATCATCCACACATTCACATTATTTTCTTTCATTTTTTCGCCCAGCATCTTTGCATAAAAACCCGGATGCAGTGGAAGGAAGGGTGCGCCAAAACAAGCACTGAACGTAGCTTTTGGCTCGGTCACTCCTGCTTCTGTTCCTGCAACTCTGGCTGTGTATCCGCTAATGAATTGATACATGGCCTGTCCTGCATTTAGTTTGCTGATAGGTGGCAATACCCCATAAGCATCGCAGGTAAGAAAGAAAACATTTTTAGGCAATCCCCCGATACTTGGCTCCAAAGCATTGCTGATAAAATCCAAAGGATAACTGACCCTGGTATTTTCGGTGATGGATTTATTACTGAAATCAATTTGATTTGTTCCTTCAAAGAATTGAATATTCTCAACCAATGCACCTTCACGAATCGCATGAAAGATCTCCGGTTCTTTTTCTTTGCTTAGATCGATCGTTTTTGCATAACAGCCACCTTCAAAATTAAAAATGGAATCTGCTGTCCATCCATGTTCATCATCCCCTATTAATTTTCTTTTGGCATCTGCACTAAGCGTTGTTTTACCTGTTCCGCTTAATCCAAAGAAAACAGCAACATCGCCATCATTACCCATATTGGCACTGCAATGCATACTCAATACATTTTTCTCTTTCGGTAAGATATAATTGAGGATCGTGAATATCCCCTTTTTCATTTCACCGGTATACCCAGTACCACCGATCAAAATAGTTTTATGTGTAAAAGAAACTATTGCAAAATTATGCTGACGAGTTCCATCCACTTTAGGATCTGCTTTAAAGCCGGGTGCCTGAATGATGGTCCATTCTGGTTCAAAATCTTCCAGTGCTTCTTCCCGGGGGCGCAGAAACATGTTATAACAAAATAAGTTGCTCCATGGATTTTCATTGATCACACGGATCTTAATAGAGAGATCTTCATCGGCACAGGCATAAGCATCTCTTATCCAAACCTCATTCTTTGTATTTAGATACTGCTGTAGCTTTTCCCTGAGCTGAAGAAAATGTTTCTCCTCTATCGGAATATTGAAATTGTTCCAGTGAACGGTATTTTCAGTGATGGCATCTTTTACAATGAATTTATCCAAGGGGCTGCGGCCGGTAAATTCACCCGTATTGATACAGAGTGCCCCTGTATCATTCAAAACACCCTGGCCTCTGTTTACTGTTTGTTCAATTAATTCTTCAGGAGAAAGCTGATAATGGATATTGGTTGATGATGACAGGCCGAACTGTAATAGTTTGTCCGCTGAGATCATCAGAACTGGCATTTGCATAAGCTAACAATCATTAGTTAGTGCGAAAATAGGTTTAAACTATTTCAAAAAATCGTTCGTGTACATGCTACACTTTGAATACTATTCAACAAAACACGGAATTATTCAATAATATCTATGATTCTACTTTTAATGTGCATTGAGTTCAGACAATGAATGCTTTCTTAGAAGGCTTTCAAATTTCGTTTAATTTGTTAAATTCTGATTAAAGGCTGCTTACTTCAGCTTTATTTTTTCTTTCCTGAAAGAACTATCGCATTTTTTTTGCAGCGAATGAGAGAGAAAAAGCATCTTCTATAGTACAGATACTAACAATATTTTAAGTGTTGAAAAATATATCGTTTGAGAATAAAAACTAGGTTTGCATTCACACAAATAAACCAACAATAATTGATGAAAAGATTTATTATAACCTGCATGGCATTTATGGCAGTAAGCATGTATGGTATGGCTCAAAAACAATATATACCGCCTACTTATTCAAGCAATGACAAAACAGCTGACAATAAAAACTTTAATAAGGACCATGTTTTCGTAGGAGGAAGTCTGGCATTGGGCTTTGGCAGCTACAGTTTTAATGTAGGTGCTACTCCGGAAGTTGGCTACAGTTTTAATGATTGGTTTGACGCCGGTCTTGCCGTGAATTTTAACTATCAATCTATCCGTGCAGATCCTTATTACAACGGCAATATCGGGCAAAAGAGCTTCAATTATGGCGGTGGGCCCTTCCTAAGGGTTTATCCTATGAGACAATTCTTCCTACAAGGGCAATTTGAACATAATTGGGCTGATTATAAATATACGAATATGAATGGCGGTCCATCCTATCCTTCTCAGCATGTTCAATCCAACAGTTTTTTAGCGGGTATCGGCTTTACCCAAAGAATTGTGGGGCAAGGCAGTTTTTATACGCTGATCGCGATGGACCTGATGACAGATCAATATTCGCCTTATCGAGATTATAATAATATTGCAATCCCGATCATCCGTGCCGGTTTTACATTCTACCTGCATTCGAAAAGATAGTTTGCGGTGTGTCATGTATGGTAATTCTGAGTGACCACTCTTCATGTAAAAAACCTTCTTGTTGCATATTCTTGAGATGTGCTATCAATGGATCATAAAATCCTGCTGAATTAAGCAGGATTATTTTTTTCTCATGTATTTTCAAGGTATTCCATGTGATCAGTTCGAACAGTTCATCCAAAGTACCATTACCGCCGGGAAGAATGATCGCCGCATCACATAATTCGTACATCATCTTTTTTCTAACATGCATATCACTTACCACTTTTAGTTCTGTGATGCCCTTATGCTGCTGTTCCCAGCTTAATAATACTTCGGGGATCACGCCGATCACTTTTCCGCTATGATTCATTACCGCATTGGCTACCGTACCCATTAATCCAACCCTTCCTCCACCATATACTAATGTAATGCCATGTTCTGCAAGCAGATTCCCTAATATTTCAGCATGCTCCGTAAATAAAGGATTGTTACCACTTTTACTTCCGCAAAACACTGCCGCTGTTTTAAAATCCATGATCATTTATTTAAAGAAGCAATATAAAGATGCTGCATGGATTATCAGTTTAATTTTTAAGAAACAAATGTATAACCTGCAATTCGCCTATCAACAGAGTATACCTTAGTTTATTATTTGTAATAAAATTGAATCATTACTTCACAATAGTTATTTATCTTGTCAAACCATTTATTCATCTTAACGGTTTATATGTCGCCAGTACTATTATTTTCATTCGTTGTCATTTATTTCATGATATTGCTTACCGTAGCCTGGTGGACAGGAAGACACAGTAACAATGAATCTTTTTTTATAGGTAACCGTAACAGTAACTGGGTATTGGTAGCGTTTGGCATGTTGGGTACTTCATTAAGCGGAGTAACATTTGTAAGTGTTCCTGGTGCTGTGGCTCGGGAAGCATTTGCCTATTTTCAGGTGACTATTGGATATATAGTTGGCTATATCACTATTGCCTATGTTCTATTGCCATTGTATTATAAGTTGAATCTTACATCTATTTATAATTATTTGCAAAACCGTTTGGGATTTACTTCTTATAAAACAGGCGCTTCTATTTTTATCTTATCCAGAATACTAGGCGCTACTGCAAGATTATATTTGGTGGTTAATATTTTGCAGGATGCTATTTTACAGAATTTTCATATTCCGTTTTGGGCAACCACATTGATCATTTTATTAATGATCCTGCTATACACATATGAAGGAGGTGTGAAAACAATCGTTTGGACCGATACTTTACAAACCACTTGTATGCTGACGGGTTTGATCATTTGTGTATTCTACATCATGAACAATATGCATATCAATTTTGCAGACAGTTGGGAAGCGATGCGTAATCAAGGTTATTCAAAGATCTTCTTTACTGATCCTAATAGTAAACTGTTTTTTGTTAAACAAATACTGGCAGGCGCATTCATTACAGTAACCATGACGGGCATGGATCAGGAAATGATGCAGAAGAATATTTCTGTAAAAACATTAAAAGACTCACAGAAGAATGTTTTGTCATTAGGATTCATTTTAGCATTCGCCATTTTGATATTTTTATTCCTCGGCGGGTTATTGTATTTATATGCCGCACAGGAACATGTTACAGAGATAGGCGATAAATTATTCCCTGCCATTGCATTACACCATATGCCTCCCATCGTTTCCGTTATTTTTATCATTGCACTGATCTCTGCATTATTTCCAAGTGCAGATGGAGCTATTACTGCACTTACTTCAACATTCTGTATCGATATACTCGGCATTCAACGAAATGATAAATTAACCGATGACAAAAGAAAAAGAATAAGACATATGGTGCATCTCAGTTTTGCTTTTGTTTTCTTATTTTTCGTGATGGTGTATAAATGGATCGATAGTCCCAGCATGATCGGCATCATCTTAAAAATAGCTTCTTATACTTACGGGCCACTATTGGGTCTATTTACATTCGGGATCTTATTAAAAAGAAAAGTGAACGACAAACTCGTTCCACTTGTTTGTTTACTCGCACCTGCTTTATGTTATGTTTTAGATACCCATCAAAAACAAATATTCGGCAATTTTGAAATTGGATTGGAACTGCTGATCATCAATGGGCTGTTTACTTTTCTGGGGTTATTATTGATATCCAGATCGGAGCACTCAACTGATTAGGGGAATGTTAAGGTGGCTGTTTAAACATTCTTTTCTTCGCTAGAGGATTAAAATCTTATTGTCATAATTTTGAAAAAGCTAAGCTTATAGCTTTCCATCAAATAAAAAGAATTGAAACAGTTTTGACTGCACAGGCTTTTATAGAGAACTATCATGCAAATAAATTAAAGATCACAGGCGGCTCTTTATGTTTCTGGGGTCATTGCCTTGGCAACCCGCAAGATTTTCATTCTTTAACCTCAGTACAATTCAATGCAGAAGAAAGTCTTTTGACATTTATCTTTTCAAAGAAAGAGAAGTTAAACATTACCAACCCAACAGAGATCGATCTATATAAGGATCATTTAGAAATAAGGTCTGCCGACAGCGTTTATTTCGAATGGTTTGATGAGGGTAAACCTGCAATAGCTAGAAACTTGTTCTACTATGATTTTACAATAAAAGGAGGAAAAATAATCGGCAAAAATAATATTCATTGGAGTGTAATAAACGCACAAGAATTGTCTTTACAAAAACCTGCAGTATTAATGACAGACATAAACAGAACACATAATAATTAAGTCTTAATTTGCAGTAATACTATTTTATGAAAAAAATAACCGTATTGTTTCTTTGCTTATTCGTTACAAACTATTCCATTATGGCACAAAATGAAAAGCCTGCAAGAACCCCTTTGAGAGTTGGTATCATCGGATTGGTGCACACGCATGTTCATTGGATATTAGGCAGAGAAAAGTTGGGCGATATTGAGATCGTAGGAATTGCAGAACCCAATCGTAAACTCGCTGAAGCTTATTCAAAACAACATGGCTACAGCATGAATATCGTTTACAACAGTATGGAAGAAATGATAGAGAAAACAAAACCGGATGCTGTATTTGCTTACAATACCATTTATGATCATTTAAAAACCGTTGAATATTGTGCACCTAAAGGCATTCATGTGATGGTGGAAAAACCTTTGGCTGTAAATATTGAACACGCAGAAAAAATGCTTTCCCTTGCCGAAAGATATAAGATCCACCTGCTCACTAATTATGAGACCACCTGGTATGGCAGTAATAAAGAAGCCTGGCAAATTGTGAATGATACAAATGAAATTGGCCCGATAAGAAAAATAGTTTTTCATACCGGTCATCAGGGACCTATCGAGATCGGTTGTAATCCTGAATTTCTGGAATGGCTGACTGATCCTACATTAAATGGCGCTGGTGCATTGACTGATTTTGGTTGTTACGGCGCGAATATCACAACATGGCTGATGAAAGGAGAACATCCTCTGACAGTTTCCTGCATCACACAACAGATCAAGCCTGAACTATATCCTAAAGTGGAAGATGAAGCTACCATAGTTCTTACTTACAGCAAATCACAAGTAATTATTCAGGCATCTTGGAACTGGCCTTATAGTAGAAAAGACATGGAAGTGTATGGAAAAGACGGTTATGTATTTTGTTTGGATAAAGAGAATATGTTGCTCATGAAAAAGGGTCAAAAGCAAAAAGATGTTTTAAAAGCGCCAGCTTTGCAGGAAGGCAGCCAAGACCCATTCATGTATTTTGCAAATCTGGTGAATGGGAACATAAAAATGGGTCAATATGATTTATCTGCACCAGCCAATAATAAAATAGTGATGCAGATCTTAGATGCAGCAAAATATTCGGCAAAGACAGGGAAAACGGTTATTTGGAAAGAGTTTTATAAATAATAAGATCGGTCAATAATCCAAATTTGCCTCTTAGGAAAGAGGTAAATAAGATCTCATTTGAAAGAACTCCTATGTAGAAATACTATTGCCTAAACCCATAATTTTAGCCTGATTTTGCACTAAAAAATAATTATTTACCTTCAATCCCCCAATTGAACAGAGAACGTATGAAAAAAGAACGTGAAGAAGACTTAGAAGTCAATTTAACAGGCGAAGAAACTGCTTCTAACGAAGAAGTAAAACAGAAATGGTATCGTCGTATCCGCAAAGGGATTACTACTTCTACAGCAGACAAAAAAGAGACTCCGGAAGGGCTTTGGAACAAATGTCCGCATTGCAACTATATCCTTACTTCAACTGAGTTAAAAGAGAATTTATATGTTTGCCCGAAGTGTAATTATCACCACCGCATAGGCAGTGAAGAGTATTACGATTTCCTTTTTGATGGAGAAGAATACATTGAATTATTCGACAATATCCAGAGTAAGGATTTCCTGAATTTTACTGATCTTAAAAATTATCAGAAACGTTTGGATGAGATCCATTCCAAGACCAATTTAAAAGACAGCATGCGGGTTGCTACCGGAACGGTTAACGGAGAAGGTATTGTGATAGCCTGTATGGATTTTGAATTCATCGGAGGTTCCTTGGGAAGCGTGATGGGTGAAAAATTCAGCCGTGCAATTGATTATTGTATTGAGCACAGATTACCTTACTTGGTGATCAGTAAAAGTGGAGGCGCCAGAATGATGGAGAGTGCTTTCAGTTTAATGCAGCTGGCAAAGACAAGTGGAAAACTATCGCAACTGAGTGACGCTAAATTGCCGTTCATTTCTTTATTGACCGATCCTACTTTTGGAGGTATCTCTGCAAGTTTTGGCATGCTAGGGGATTTGAATATTGCCGAACCCGGCGCCCTGATAGGTTTCGCAGGACCACGTGTAATAAAAGAGACCATCAAAAAAGATCTGCCCGAAGGATTCCAACGAAGCGAATTTTTATTGGAACATGGTTTTCTTGATTTTATTGTTGACAGAAAAAAACTCAAGGATAAGCTTTCTCAATTAACTGCTTTATTCAGGAACTAACAATACCCTTTCTTCAATTAATTTTCGAAAGGAAAATTTATATTCGGATCAAATATTCCCCTTCAGGGGTAAGGGGCTTATGGCTAAAGAAATGAACAACAGGCAGGCTTATTTCAACTACAGCATAGAAGATAAATATGTGGCTGGTATTGTATTGCTGGGCACTGAAGTTAAAAGTGTACGTGATGGTAAAGTAAGCTTTAATGATGCATTCTGTATGTTTGAAGGAACCGAATTATGGGTTCGCGGTTTGTACATTGCCGAATATTCACACGGAACCATGAATAATCATATTGCAGTTCATGACAGGAAATTATTGCTGAACAGAAAAGAACTGGCTAAACTTCAAACTAAATTGAAAGATAAAGGGTTTACTATCGTTCCACTAAAGGTATTTCTGAATGAAAAGAATTTAGTGAAAGTAGAGATCGGATTGGCTAAGGGTAAAAAGACGCATGACAAAAGAGAGACCATCAAACAAAGAGATACAGATAAAGAGATAAAACGTTTTCTGGCGAGGTAGGTTTAAAAGTTTAAGAAGTTGAAAAGGTTTAAAAAGTTAATACAGAAGTAATTGTTTATAGTTACAGCAGTGAAATAAATCTTACGCACTTGAAATTCCAACGATTTAGTTTTTATTTTTTTAGCGCTTAGTTTTTAATCATCATATCTCCTTTTCTTTTCAGGATTGTAATCCATTTGCTCCATTAATGATTCGGCTGTTGGGTTTTTTGTGACCGCTACTGCTACCTGAAATAAAACAACAAAGAGGACAAGCGATCCGATCAACTCTCCCACTGTTATCCAATACCCCCACCAACTATATACAGCAGCTTTTTGAGGCTGTGCTGCTTCATAGATCACTTCTACTTTTTTGCCTTCATACAGATCACGCAAAACATATCTGGCATCTACTGCATAATAGTTTTTACCGGTTGAAAAATATGCTTTGAAAACAGATTGCTGACCAGCACTATTTTTCACCAAATGAATGGTTGCATTGGTAATTTCTCCATCTAAATAATCAGGCTGTCTTGTAAAGAAAATAAAACAAGTAAAACAAACGAGATATAATATGCTGATGGATTTGTACAATGCGAATGTGCGGATTAAATGATGTGCAAATATGTAAATTAAAAAGGATTGAAGTAATCATTCTTCAATCCTTTTTAAAATCAGTATAATCAGCGATCTTAATTCAAACTCCTGAAATCCACCGGCACTAATTTACTTACGCCGGGTTCCTGCATGGTTACACCATAGATCACATCCACTGCACTCATCGTCATCTTATTGTGTGTTACAATGATGAATTGAGAGTTGGCACTGAACTTCTGGATCATCTGGGTAAACTTGCCCACATTAGCGTCATCCAAAGGTGCATCTACTTCATCCAGGATACAGAACGGTGCCGGCTTGATCAAATAGATAGCAAACAATAATGCTGTTGCAGTCAATGTTTTTTCTCCACCGCTTAATTGAGAGATGGAAGAAGGCCGTTTGCCTTTAGGCTTAGCTACAATGTCAATACCTGTCTCAGCAAGATTTTCGGGATTATCCAAAACCATATCAGCAGTATCTTCTTCTGTAAACAGTGCTTTAAATACATTTTGGAAATTCTCTCTCACTTTATTGAATGTTTCCAAGAATTGCTGATTGGCAGTTGCTTCCACTTCCTGAATGGTTTGCAATAAACTTTCTTTGGCATCTACGAGGTCATTCTTTTGTTCCAGGATAAACTCATAACGCTTTTTCATTTCGGTATACGCTTCGATCGCAGTTGGATTTACTTCACCCATATTTTCCAAACGCTTGCGCATTCTGTCGCTCGTTGATTGCAGGTCTTCCAAACTTGTTTCAGTTGCCCTCGGCTGATCGATGATCTGATCCAGTTCTATCTTAAATTCAACACTTAACCTTTCTTTCATACCGGCCAGTTGCAACTTCAGTTCATTGAGTTTGTCTTTTATCTCACTCAATAAATGCTCGATCATCTCTTTGCTCTTCACTTTTAATCGTAACTCGCTTTCTTTCTCTTGTAAGGCATTACGCAGGTTATAATAAGTTTGATCTGCTTCATTTAGCTTCTGCTCTGCTTCATCCTTGCTTCGCATCAATGACAACAGCAACTCTTCACTGCCTGCCAGTATTTCCTTACTTTGTTGAATATTCTCAGTTGCTTCCTGTAATTGAATTGAGTTATTTAGGATCTGCTGATGCAGGTCATTCAGTTGGTTTTGTTTGAAATCCAATTCCTGCTTGATGGCATTGATCTTACTCTGTTGTTTGGTTAATTGCAGATTGGTTTCATTGTATTGATAGGATGCAGCGTTATAATCCTGCTCAGCCAACTGATAATCCTGCTCAAGATTACTTAATGCTTCTTTGGTTTGCTGTAATCGTTCATTCAGAGATAGAAACTCTTCTCTTGTAGATGCGATGGAATCGTGTTCATCCTGTAACCTTATCTCAATTTCCTCCAAACGCTGCTGTGCATTTTGCTGAGCAGATTGAAGATTCTCAATTCTGTTCTTGGCTGCAAAAACCTGATTGGTCAATTGACTGATCTCATTCTCTGTTTGCTTGATGGCATTCTCTTTCAACTGCTCATTAAAGCAGATCACTTCATTATGCTTTTGTTTGATCTCGGCTTTTAAAGCATTCACAACTGCATCTTGCAAAACGATCTCATCATTCAGTTTTTCTAAATTCTTTGCACGACCGATCTTCTTTCCTTCAAACAATCCAACACTTCCGCCGGTCAACGTGTATTTACCTTTTACATACTTTCCGGTTCGTTCTAATACGATGGCCCCATTTGAGTTTTCAATGGCTTCATCATTTTCTGCTATGTATACATTTCCCAAAAGATAGTCTGCTAATTTTTGATACTGATCATCCACTTCGATCACACTCAATGCAGCAAAAGTATTGGCTGGTTGATGTGTTTCAACAATACTATCATTTAGTTTATCAAGAATGAAAAAGTTGGCTTTGCCTTTTTTATTGGCATCCAATAAATGAACAGCCTGCAGGCCTTCTGCCAATGTATTCACCACATAATAATTCAGATAAGGTTCCAACACATTCTCTACTGCAGTTCTGAATTCTTCTTTCACATAAATGATGTCGGAAAGAATGGGTGCAGTATGATTCCAATCAGGGTTTTTATGGAGAAATTTTACACTCTCCGGATAACCTTCCATCGAATCTATCAAACTCTTTAACAGATCATGTTCATTGCGTTTGGCATCCAGTTTTCTTGTTTCTTCTGCCAATTCATTACGTAAGGATTCTAATTGCTGCTGCGTATCTAATATTTGTTCTTTGGTCCTGTCATGATGCTCCTGTAATTGCTGCAGGTCGATTCTTTTGCTATCCAGCAATTGTTCCTTTTCCTGTAACTCTATATTTAATTGTTCAACCTGCTGTGTTCTGTTTTGTTGTTCATCCAGTAATTGTGTTTGTGCCCTTTGCAAATTCTGAATGGAAGTATCCGCAACGGCTACTTTCTTTTCAGCATCGAACTGACTGCGTTGAATTTGCTGATGCTGATTTCTAAGACCATCTACTGCTGCTCTTTTATCATCAAAGATCTGGCGTTTATCTTCAACTGCAAATTTTGCAGCATCCAGTTGCGCCTGAATTTCCTGTAATTTATTTTCTTCTTCAACAACCTGTACCTGACTGAATTGTATGGAATCTTCAATGCCTTTTAATTGTCCTTCTGCTTTCTGTAAAAAGTCATTTAAACTGGTTTCCTTTTCGGTTAGATAATGCAGTTTTTGAGTAGCCAGATTCTTGTCATTCTCCTTGCTGCGCAGATTTTGCAAGAGGTCATTGAACTCATGCTGCATGCTTTGTAAAGCCCTTTCCTTCTCAATAAAATCAACTTTTTCTTTTTCTATTGTAGCATCATCCCCGGCTATCTCGGCCTCCAACTGAACTCTTTTATTGGTTTCTAACTCCTGCTGTTCATTTAATTCTTTATAAGAAATATTAAATCCTTCCAAGGCAGCTTTAGCCAGTTCAACTGCGATCTCTTTGTATTCTTTTTTTATTTCAAAATACTTCTCAGCCTTCTTAGCCTGATTCTCTAATGTTTTTAACTGATTGTTTATTTCAAACAACAGATCTTCGATACGTGCCAGATCCTGCTCAGTTGCATCTAATTTATTCTTCGCTTCTTTTTTTCTGGTCTTATAAATGGTGATACCGGCAGCCTGTTCCAACATTCTGCGCCTGCTATTCTCTTTATCCTTAATAATATCATCCACCATTCCCAATTCAATGATCGCATAACTGTCGTTACTTACACCAGTATCGAGGAATAAATTATGGATGTCTTTTAAACGGCATTGTACATCATTCAACCGATATTCGCTTTCTCCGTTCTTGTAAAACCGTCTGGTAACAGTTACCGTACTGAATTCTGTTGGTAATAAATTTCTGGTATTTTCAAACGTAAGGCTTACTTCAGCCAATCCGCTGGGGCTTCTGGTCTTAGAACCATTAAATACCAATGCATCTAAATTCTCGCTTCGTAAAGCTGAAATTTTCTGTTCACCAATCACCCAACGTATACTATCAATGATATTGCTCTTTCCGCAACCGTTAGGGCCTATAATGCCCGTAATCCCTTCATCGAAACTAACCACTGTCTTATCGGCAAAACTTTTGAAACCTTTGATCTCTAAGGACTTTAATCGCACTTTCTACATCTTTTTAGTACCTGCGAACATACACAATTGAAAGTAGAAAACAGAAAATAAAGCGCCTGTTGTGGAGAACTAGTGAGAAAAATATAGGAAGCAAGATCAGTAAGGGTTTTCAGCAAAGAAGCAACTCTCTATGCCAATAATGACTGCATCCTGTTTTTGTAAGGTTTTGAACACAATATCATATCGCACAATACAAGTTTACAGAAATCATTTTAGTTGGAAGACTGGTTCTGCAAACCCTTATTTATTTGCTGTTTTTAAAAATGGATCATATTAACTAAATTCGTTTATCTATTGTAATGCAGACAAAAGATCACTATCAAATATTACAAGTTTCCCACTCTTCATCTCCGGAAGAGATCAAGAGATCATTTCGCAAATTAGCAGTGCAATATCATCCTGATAAAAATGAAGGCAATAGTATTGCTGAAGAAAGATTCAGGGAAATAAAAGAGGCTTACGACATTTTATCCAATACCCAAAAAAGACAGGATTATCATTACAAAAGATTTGCTTCTGTTTATGAATACAGCATACTCACACCTGGTTTTATTTTAAAACAATGTCTTGAACTAAAGAAGATCACTTCTGTCATTCAGCATTACCATATAAATTACGATCTGCTCAGTCTTCAGATCCGGGAGATCTTATCGGAGCAAAGCCTTGCCGTTTTAGAGAAAGAAAATGATGCGTCTTTAAATAAAAATATCCTTCAACTCATGATTGATTCAAGTGACCCACTTCCCTATCCTTATTTTTTGAGTATTTCCCCGATATTGATCTCTCTTTCAAATAATGAAAAAAATATTGCGACCATTCAATCCATTATCCTTTATAAAAAAAGAGTTTATTTTTTCGAAAAATATAAATTCCTGATAGCAGTAATGATCGCATCCATTATTTGTATGCTTATTTATACAATAACAGACTGATCATTTAGCAAAAACCTTTTTCAGCAGGTCAGTAGTTTGTGCAGCAGGATTCTTGCGGATCTTTTGTTCTTCCTGTGCCACCTGATAAAATATTCCTGCCAATGCTTTATCAGTAACATAAACAGTAAGGTCGGTGTTCACTTTCTTTACGAACGGTACTTTATTGTATGTAGAAAATGCAGTATTCCAGTATTGGGTAGCATCTACTTTATCTAAGGATTGTTTGATGATCGGATTAAATGCAGTGCTTAGTGAAGCATTTGTTTTTTGACGTAAATACGTTGTTGCCGCTGAATCACCCCCTTTTAAGATCCCGGCAGCATCCTGTATGGTCATTTGTTTGATAGCATCCACAAAAATAGGAGCAGCAGTCTTTGCGGCATCTTCTGCTGCACGATTCATGGATAGAATGGCTTGATCTACCTGTGCGCCTAAACCCATATCACGAAGGGTTTTTTCTGCTTTTACTGCCTCGGGAGGCAATAGTATTTTAACAGCAGCATTCTTGAAAAATCCGTCAGTTGCGGCAAGTTGTGCCGTTCCTTTTTGTACCCCAACATTCAAAGCTTCTTTTAATCCTTTCCCTATTTCATCGGTACTTAATCCGCTTTTAGTTACAGAATTCATTAATCCTTTCAGGTCCTGTGATTCAGAAACCGTAAATGAGATAAGTAAAACGAATAGATAAAATACTTTCATAATGTTCTGAGAATTTAAAGTAAAAATAAACGGTAATTTTTAACCTAAAAGTTAAAACCATAAAGCAAAAAGGCTGCCATAAATGGCAGCCTTTTAAATTTAAAATATTTAACTCAATTATTGGTTTACATAATAAGCCAATGCTCTGGCTTTTGTTCCTGTGGAAAGCATTCCATCTCCTTTATAATATATTGTGTAA
>CAIKTE010000150.1 GCA_903830285.1 uncultured Chitinophagaceae bacterium
GATCACTTATGCCGAAGGGATCGTTTCCATCACAGCCGATAAGATCCAGGTAAAACGCAGACTGGAACGCGGAATAGAAATCGTAGAAGGCGGTTTCCCGCTTTTGATCACAGTGAATAATACAGCACCGCATTGTCGCCCCAGAAATGCAAAGCGTTTAATGAAATATAAACATGCATCTACGATCAGTAACCGTCAGGAAACAAATGAGGATTATCTGTCTACTTCCATTACCAAACCGCATTTGACCATCAAAGAATGGAGTGTTGCAGATATTGAATGCGATAAAGTACAATTGGGTTTGAATGGTTCTCCAACCAAAGTAAAGAAGGTTGACAATATCGTTTTTCAATCCAAAGAATCAAGAAGCATTGAAGATCTGGATGAACATATTGATGAACTGATGCAGGAATTGATCTCATCACATATTATCGGATAAAACCTAACCCTTAAAACTATTTTCATGAATAATATCATAGTCTATTGCGAATTGGACGAAGGAAAAATAGCTGATGTGAGTTTTGAATTACTTACAAAAGGCCGCAGTCTCGCCAATCAACTCAATTGTAAGCTGGAAGCCCTTTTGATTGGGAATAACCTGAAGGGATTTGAGAAAGAAATATTTCCTTACGGAGTAGATACTTTATATGTTGCTGATGATAAAAGATTGTCACCTTACAGCACTTTGCCACATACTTCGATAGTGGTCAATCTTTTCAGAGAACAGCAACCTCAGATCGCTTTGATGGGTGCTACAACGATCGGTAGAGATCTGGGACCGCGTGTTTCCTCTTCACTGGGCAGTGGCTTAACAGCTGATTGTACAGAACTGGAAATTGGTGAACATGAAGATAAGAAATTGAATAAAGTGTATAAGGATCTTCTGTATCAGATCCGTCCTGCATTTGGTGGAAATATCATTGCAACCATCATCAATCCCGATTGCCGTCCGCAAATGGCAACGGTGAGAGAAGGGGTGATGAAGAAAGAGATAAAAGATCCCGGTTATAAAGGTCAACTGATCCAATTGGATGTTGAAAAATATGTAGATGATACTTGCTTTGTAATGAAAGTGATCGAACGTCATATCGAAGATTCAAAAGTAAATATCAAGAATTCACCCGTGATCGTTTCCGGCGGATTTGGCGTGGGCTCTGCAGAGAATTTTAAACTCTTACATAAACTGGCCAATATGCTCGGCGGTGAAGTAGGCGCTTCCCGGGCAGCAGTGGATGCAGGCTATGCAGAACATGGCAGGCAGGTAGGACAAACAGGAGTTACTGTACGTCCTAAATTATATATCGCCTGTGGTATATCCGGACAGATACAGCATTTGGCGGGAATGATGGAATCAAGTATCATCATTTCTATCAATAGTGATCCGAATGCGCCTATCAACAAAATAGCCAACTATGTGATCAATGGAAAAGTTGAAAATGTAATTCCTAAAATGATCAAGTATTATAAAGAGCACACCAAATAATTGCTAAAACTTAATTCTGATTCTATGTCTAATTATTTTACAGATAATCCCGATCTCCAGTTTCACCTGACACACCCCCTGATGCAGAAGATCGTTGCATTGAGAGAACATAATTTTAAAGATAAAGATGCATTTGATTTTGCTCCGGCAGATTTTGAAGATGCCATGGATAGCTATGCGCAGGTATTGGAAATAATAGGAGAGATCAGCGGTGAGGTCATTGCGCCCAATGCTGAATCTGTTGATCACGATGGTCCTTTATTAGAAAAAGGAAGAGTTACTTATGCAAAAGGAACACAGGAAAATCTGGAAGCCATCAAGCAAGCCGGATTGATGGGTATTACACTTCCACGTGAATTTGGAGGGCTGCATTTTCCCATCGTTCCTTATATCATGGCGGCAGATATTGTTTCAAGAGCTGATGCAGGATTCGTCAATATCTGGGGACTGCAGGACTGTGCCGAAACCATCAATGAATTTGGCTCTCTTTCACAGAGAGAGAAATATCTATCCCGTGTTTGTAAGGGAGAAACAATGGCCATGTCTCTTACCGAACCCGATGCAGGAAGTGATCTGCAGGCAGTGATGCTGAAAGCAGTTTTCGATGAAGAAAAAAATACCTGGTTACTCAATGGAGTAAAACGTTTTATCACCAATGGTGACGGAGATATCAGCTTGGTACTCGCCAGAACAGAAGACAGAACACAGGACGGACGAGGCTTATCCATGTTCATTCATGATAAAAAGAATGGCGGGATCACGGTAAGAAGAATTGAAAGTAAATTAGGGATCAAAGGTTCTCCTACATGCGAACTAGTATATAAAGATGCGCCTGCTGAATTATGCGGTCAAAGAAAATTAGGGTTGATCAAATATGTGATGTCATTAATGAATGGTGCAAGACTGGGTATCGTTGCTCAATCTGTAGGCATTAGCGAAGCGGCTTATCGTGAAGCATTGAACTATGCTCAGAAAAGGATCCAGTTTGGTAAGCCGATCATTAAATTTCCGCCGATCTATGAAATGCTTGCAGTGATGCATGCTAAGCTGGCGGCTTCCCGTTCTTTATTGTATGAAACTGCAAGGTTTGTTGACATCTATAAAACATACACGCATATTGCAACAGAACGTGACCTGACCAAAGAAGAAAAAGAAGAACAAAAGAAATATCAGAAACTGGCAGATGCATTTACACCCCTTGCCAAAGGGTTGACCTCTGAATTCTGTAATGAAATAGCTTATGATGCTTTACAGATACATGGGGGTTCTGGCTTTATGAAAGACTATCCCATCGAAAGGATCTATCGTGATGCACGCATCACCACTATCTATGAAGGCACTACGCAATTGCAGGTGGTAGCAGCCATTAAAGGGGTTACAACCGGTGCCTATCTGGCACAGATACAGGAATATGAAAGCAGCAGCATAAAACCTGAAACAGAATCCTATCGTTCCATACTGATCGATATGGCTTTTGAATATGAAGAAGTGGAAGCCAGGGTAACGGTGTATAATAATGCTGAGTTCATTGAGTTCCATGCACGCAGACTTGTTGAAATGGCCGGCAATATCATTATGGCCTACTTATTATTAAATGATACACAGCGTGATCATAGTTACTGGAAAACATTAGAAGTATTTCTTCGATTTGCAAGAAGCAGTAATCATGCAAATGCTTCATTCCTCAGTCATTCAACCTTGAATGATCTGGGTAAATATAAATTTGAATAAGCAAACGAATAAATGGGATACTAATACCCGTTGTCATTTTTTTGCATTGAAAATAAAATTGCCACGAATGCACGAATAAATATTTTATACGATCATTCGTAAATATTCGTGGCAAATAATTATCACGCTTCGATCAATTTAGCAATTGCAAATGCAGCAGCAGCTGCAGC
>CAIKTE010000151.1 GCA_903830285.1 uncultured Chitinophagaceae bacterium
CAATCCAACCACAAATGGAACTGCAATGATGAAAGGAAGTATTTCAAAGCTTAACAGATCATTTATTGATAATGATTTTGCTGCCACATGATTAAACAATGGTAGGATCAAATAGGCTATAAAAATGGCAATGAACAGAGAGATCCATGCCGTAATCGTTGATTCTACGAGGAACTGTGTGATCAGCGTCTTTCTTTCTGTTCCCAATACTTTTCTGATGCCTACTTCTTTTGCACGATTGGCACTTCTGGCTGTACTCAGGTTCATAAAATTGATACAGGCAATGATTAGAATAAAGATGGCTACAGCGCCGAAAATATAAACGTATTGTACATTTCCGGAAGGGCTTAATTCATATGAATAAACACTATACAAATGAATTTTCGTTAGCGGTATCAGGCTATACTCGATCTTATTACCTGCTTTTCTAAATTCATCCATATTATTGATCTTAACGAATTGCTGAATATATGGCAGCACATATTTCACGATATATTGAGGGAAGTTTTTTTGAAATTCCAAATAATCAGTTCCCTTTTTCAGCAATAAATAGGTATGAAAATTATGGCTGGCCAATTGCCCCCATTGATAATCTACGTTCTTCATGGAAAACATGAAAGCAAAATGAAAATCTGAATTATGCGGTATATCTTTTATGACCGCCGTTATTTTATAAGGATTGATTGTTTCCTTGTTTTTAACTTCAATCGTTTTACCGATCACATTGGTTGAATTGAAATATTTCTTTGCAGCAGATTCGCTGATAACAACGGCATTGGGCTCATTTAAAGCCGTTTTGGTATCCCCTTCAACAGCAGGGAGTGTAAATACCGAAAAAAAGTTAGAATCAACATTGGCCACCTGTTCTTCATTAATGAATTCATTTCCCTTTTTGATCAGTTTGCTGCCGCTATTATTATAAATGCGGGTGTATTCTTCAACTTGCGGATAATCCTTCTTTAATAATTGCCCCATCATATCCGAGGTTTCGGCAACGCGCATTTCTGCTCCGCCAAAACGAATATCTGAGCTGATGCGGTAAATACGGTCCGCATTTACATGATAGCGATCATAGCTCAATTCATCTGTTACATACAATGTTATCAGTAAGCAGGTAGCCAGAGCAATGGCCAATCCGAAAATATTAATGGCACTGTAGCCTTTATTTTTCCAGAGGTTGCGGAATGCGATCTTGAAATAATTTTTTATCATAATAATTCTTTTATTCAGTTCTTAAACTTTTAACAGGATTGGCCACTGCTGCTTTGATGGCCTGAAAACTTACTGTTAACAATGCAATGACAATTGCCATCGCTGCTGCTATTGCAAACATCCACCAGTGTACAGTAATGCGGTAAGCAAACCCTTCTAACCATTTATACATAATGTAATAACCAACCGGAATAGCAATTAAGGTTCCCAATAAAACAGGCTTCAAAAGGTCTTTCGATAAGAGCATTACAATATTCTGAATGGATGAGCCCAATACTTTTCTAACCCCTATCTCTTTAGTTCTTTTTACTGCTGTATAAGACGCCAACCCAAATAAACCGAGACAGGCAATAACAATTGCGATAACAGAAAAAATACTTAATATCGATTCCTGCCTTATTTCTGCTTTATACAATTGAGCAAAACCATCATCTAAAAAACTATATTCAAACGGATAAGCCGAAGCTGAATGTGTATAGGCCTTCGATATTTCTTTGATTGTCTCTGATAGATTCGCAGTCCTTAATTTTATCAATGCAAGTCTCCTGTCATCACCCGTAGAAATTACCAATGGCTGAATCTCATCTTTTAATGATCTGAAATGAAAATCCTCAATCACACCAACAATATTCCTTCTAAGGCTATCGCGTGTAACATTCTTTATCCATTTACCAATAGCCTGTTCCGGTGCATAGCCCAATTTCGTGGCAGCTGAACGATTGATAAGTACAGCTTGAGTT
Source organism: uncultured Chitinophagaceae bacterium (assembly GCA_903830285.1). Taxonomy (GTDB): domain Bacteria; phylum Bacteroidota; class Bacteroidia; order Chitinophagales; family Chitinophagaceae; genus CAIQDX01. The sequence continues at coordinate 1,953 of CAIKTE010000151.1, forward strand.
GAATCTGTTTTAAACTGAGCGGAGAAATCTCTTCCTGCAATGATCTTTAACCCTAATGTTTTAACAAATTCAAAGTCTGCAAATTCTGTATTGAACAACATCTTTTCATCAGGCTTAGCTTCTGATTCAAAACTGTGCATATCATAAAACCCACCGGGCTCACCTGACATGAGCGAGACGCTTTCTACTGCCTGATATTTTTGCAATTCATTTTTAAAACGAAGTTTTTCTTTCCAGATATCATTATTATCCAATCGAACGATCATGGATTGTTCTTTACTGAACCCCAGATCTTTGTTTTTTACATAACGCATCTGACTCATAATGATATTGATGCTTACCATCAGTAAAACAGAAATGCCAAACTGAAAAACTACCAATGCCTTTCTAAAGAATGCAGCATTTTTCCCAACACGTAGTTTCCCTTTTAAAGCTTCAATGGGTGAGAAAGAAGAAAGCAGTAATGCCGGGTAACTTCCCGCCAGCAGGCCCACAATGATTATCACTGCAATTATGAATACATATATAAATGGATTATTCCAGTACGTTGGCAATGTATAACCCAATAGATCAGTGTATGACGGCATCAGTAGCTGTAATAAAATAATAGCCAGCACTGAAGCAATGGTTGCAAACAACAGGGACTCCAGAATAAATTGAATCATTAATTGATTTCTAACTGCACCTAAAACTTTTCTCAATCCTACTTCCTTTGAACGGTCTGTAGCCCTTGCTGTAGCAAGGTTCATATAGTTTATGCAAGCAATGATCAAAATCAAAACGGCGATGGACATGAATATGTACACCATTTTTTTATTGCCATGTTTTACATTGTCAAAAGGAGTTGCATCTTCAAAATAAATTTTATTCAAAGGGTTGATCGTAAGATCCATCTTAAACCCATTCTCTTTATAATACTTACCCATGTATTTATTCATGAACTGCGGGAATTGTTTGATCAACTGCTCAGGTTTTGTGGCAGGATTTAACTGAACATACACAAACAACCCATTATTGGGCCATTGATTTAACCATGCAGCAGAAGTTGGACGGATACTTGACAACGGGATGATCATATCAAAATTCAAATGAGAATTAACCGGAACATCTTCTGCAATGCCCGTAACCTGCAATTGGATCTTTTGATTGAATTCTACTATTTTCCCGATAGGATCCTCATTGCCAAAATATTTTTTTGCAGTGGTTGCAGTTAATACAATACTGTTTGGTTCATTCAATACGGTAGCTCGGTTTCCTTTCAACAATTTAAAATCGAAGAATTGAAAAAAATTACTATCGGTGAGATAAATTCTTTTTTCGTTGAAAGAAATATTTTTATACCTGATCAGATCATTATCGGGATATACCCTTACCATTTTTTCAATGGCGTCGGGATAATCGTTCAGCATTGCCGGGCCATACGGAGGTGATAAATATGGTATATCATTTTTTACACCATTCATATTAGCCACCCGCATCACACGGTAAATATTTTTCCCTTTTGTATGAAAATTATCATAACTGAGTTCATTCAATATAAAAAGGAATATCATCAAACAACAGGTAATACCCACTGTTAAACCCAATATATTGATCAGGGAAAACATTTTTTGTTTTCGCAGGTTTTTGAAAGCTAACAGTAGATAATTTTTAATCATAGCATTACATTATTTTATTCAGTTCTCAAGCTTTTTACCGGATTAGCTAATGCAGCCTTAATGGATAAAGTACTGATTGTAGCAAAAGCAATAAATAGTGTAATAGCACCTGCTGCTAAAAATATCCACCAAGCAGGCTGAATACTGTATGCGAAATTCTGAAGCCATTTGTTCAATATTAAATAGGCAACCGGCCAGGCAATAGCATTAGCAATTAAGATCCACAGTACAAATTGTTTTGAAATGCCGGCAATTATTTCTGTAATACTTGCACCTAATATTTTTCGAATTCCAATTTCTTTTTTACGTTGTTCAGTAACAAACATGGCCAGGCCAAAAAGCCCCAAGCAGGCAACCATCACTCCAAGAATTGATAATATGGTTGAGAGTGTTCCAATCCTTTTTTCATTCACATATAAGTTTTCAATGGTGTCGTTAAGAAAATTGATGTTCGCTTTCTCTACCCCGTTAATATTATTCCATACATCCTCAATATACTTGCGAGCCACATCCGCTTGGCTGCTTTTGTATTTAATAGTGATATAGGTAGAAGCCTGTTGCACTTTATCTAGATGTAAAACCAAAGGCTTTACTTTTTGGTGCAATGATTCAAAATTGAAATCTTTCGTAACCCCAATAATATTGAAGACCATGGGTATTGATCGGTTTGAAAGCATCGTAATGCGATGATCCAGTAAGGATTTAATATTAGGTGCAAAAACTTTAGCAGCTGTTTCATTAATGATAACTGCATTACTGTCTGTTGGCATTGCCTTATCAAATGAACGACCCTCCATCAACCCAATTCCAAATGTTTTAATGAAAGATTCGTCAACATCAAGATAAGCCGCATGAACTGGAGGCTCTGTATTTGCTTTTGTGTCGAATGTATAAGCGGATTCAGGCACACCCGATGCAAATATGAGAGAAGAATTAGTTACAGATTCGATCGCTGTATTTTTAAGAAGCTCATCCTTGAATATTTGCAATTTGTTTCCTAAAGTTGCACCATTCGTAATTGTTATCAATTGATCAGGATTAATCCCAAGGTCTTTACGTTGCATGTAATCCAATTGCCTTCTCACTGCCATCATGCCAATGATCATGGCAATGCTTATTGCAAACTGACTAACTACAAGGATATTACGTAATGTTGCTTTACTTTTTCTCCGTAATCCTTTCAATGTTTCTACCGGTTGGAATTTGGAGAGAAAGAATGCCGGATAACTTCCTGCCAGCATTCCCACCAGTATTGTAAACAATAATAAAAGAGGAATAGACCAAATAGTAGCAAGTAAGTTCAAGCTTACTTTTTTATCTAAAAATTGATTGAACAAGGGCAATATCGCATACACTATAAAAAGCGCTATGATAACTGCCACAGCAGTGGTCAACATCGATTCGATATAATATCTGATGATCAGTTGCCATCTTGCAGAACCCAGTGTTTTCCTGATACCGGTTTCTTTTGCGTGTTTCTCACTTCTTGCAGTAGCAATATTCATAA
>CAIKTE010000152.1 GCA_903830285.1 uncultured Chitinophagaceae bacterium
ACAGATCTTGTTGTTTGCAATGCATCTTCCAAAACTCTTACTGCGGCATAAGCCAATTGCAGTTGCAGGTAGGCTTTGTGAACTTCAAATGTCAGATACTCTTTGGTGCGTTGTGTTTTATACTGATATAATTCTGTTTGTTTTGCAGCACCCTTACGCATGTACAACATATCCATATTGATCAGGGGTTGCTGAACTTCCAGCTTTGTTGTAAAGTCGGGTGTTCCCGAAGGATGATTCAACAGATCGGGGTTAAAATCATTTTGTGTAATCGATTGTTGCTGTAGTTTAAAGCCAAAAGCGTTCAATGGATTATTAGTACTCATGGCAGTGTAAGAAAAACCAACCTGCGGCAGATAAACGGCTTCTGTTTGCTTGTAATTAGATGCCGCAATGTTTTCGTCCAGCTTGGCAAGCTGAATAGACTTGTTATTGTTGATCGTAGATGCAATAGCCTCGCTCAAACTTAAATTCTTCAGACTATCCTGTCCTGAAACGCTGGTCACAAAAGCATTTGAAATGATCGCTGTTGTGAAGATCAAAAATGTAAAATATTTTTTTCCGCTCATTAACTTTCAATTTGCAGCGAAACTAAAGGCCGTGAAATGTTTGCAGCGTGACATATATCACCCAGATTTTATTTTCCTGAGAAATATCATGCCTCTTTGTAACTAACATCACAGAAGAACTATTTAGTAAAATGGAGTTTTACATTAAGGCAATACTTTTTTGGAAATAATTAAACAAACCCACAGCATGTTCGACAATTTAGATCACATCAATGAACCACTGACGGAAGGCGAAAGTTTTAGAGACCGAATAGCTACAGTTGATGACAAAGGAAAACGTAAATGGGTTTATGCGCAGAAACCGCCGAAAGGAAAATTCTACAGCATCAGAACATGGCTGAGTTATCTCTATTTTATAGCTTTTTTCGGAATGCCGTTCGTGACTATTAATGACAGGCCCTTTTTTTTGATCAACTTTCCACATTCTAAATTTATTTTGTTTGGCAAAGTGTTTTGGCCGCAGGATTTTTTCATCCTTGGCTTGACCATGGTCACTTTTGTTTTCTTCATTATATTATTTACTGCGGCCTTTGGAAGACTATTCTGTGGATGGGCATGTCCGCAAACCAATTTTATGGAAATGATGTTCCGTAAGATCGAGTTCTTTATTTTAGGAGATGCTGCAGCACAAAAACAGTTGAGTGCTGCACAGTGGGATGCTAAGAAAATAGTTAAGGTTGCTGCAAAACATATCACATTCTATCTACTCTCTTTTATTATCGCCAATTTTTTTCTGGCTTATGTGATCGGTGTGAAAGATCTGGAGAAGATCATTACAGAGCCTGTGGATCAGCATATTGCCGGACTTAGTTCCATCATGATATTCAGTGCCGTCTTTTATGCAGTATTCGCTTTCTTTAGAGAACAGGCATGTATCGTTATTTGCCCTTATGGCAGACTCCAAAGTGTGCTGATGGATAAAAACAGCATGATCGTTGCATACGATTATAAACGCGGAGAGCCCAGAGGTAATTTTAAAAAAGGAAGCACTGAAGTTCTGGGCGATTGTATCGATTGTCACCAATGCGTTAGGGTTTGTCCAACGGGAATAGATATCCGCAATGGTGTGCAAATGGAATGTGTGGGATGTACTGCCTGCATCGATGCATGCGATCATATCATGGAGAAAATAAAAAAGCCCAAAGGATTAATAAGGTATGCTTCGGAAAATTCAATAGCCAATGCTGAAAAGCTGCATTATACTATACGAATGAAATTGTATACTGTATTATGTGGTATTGCATTAACCTTACTCAGCATTTTACTGCTCACTCGAAAAGATGTGGATGCCACCATTATGAGAACGCCCGGGCAATTATTTCAGGAAAGAGGAAAAGACAGTATCAGCAATTTGTATAACATCAAAGCCATTAATAAAACAATGAAAGATGTTCCGCTTACTATTAAACTCGAAGACGGCAACGGAAGCATTGAAACCATTGGTAAATCCTACATTCAGGTGGAGAAGGAAGGCCAGGGTTCCGGTTCATTCTTTGTGGTACTTCCTAAGAGCAGGGTTCATCAAAGAAAAACGATCATCAGACTTGGATTTTATCAGGGGGATAAAAAGATCACTGAAAGCAAAACAAATTTCCTGGGACCGATCGCTGAATAAGAATCACAGTTCTTACTTAAAACAAGAGCAATGCTTATTAAAGCATAGGCGCCTACATTTTAAAGGGACTGTAGCATTAGATTGAATAGTCTATCAAAAAGGATTTATCTGATTGAATGATCTCTGAAAAACTTGCTGACTGATTGTTTATATTAAGGTCTACACAACCTTTGCCTACTGTATGATCATGTGACATTTATTAGTTTTTCGCTTTTCAATACACTGGACAGCCATTTTTACAAAAACTTTGCTTAATTAGCAGTCTTATCTTATCTCATTTATTTCGAAATAAATGAAGTGATGTTACAATGGCATACAAAAAGCACATATATGGCCTGATGAAAGGACTTCTGTTAGCAGCCCTTTATACTGCATTTTTTGCCGTACAGTTATTCTTCAACTTTGATCTGTCTTCACAAAAAAACAACTCTATAATATATGCTGTTCAACATATAAGTACCCAGCATCATGCAGCACCTGTTTTCAAATATCAAAAGTCGGTAACTGCAAAATCCAATATCCGCTTAAACAAAAGGTTTCAACCTTCCAGCATTCCTGATTGTTTATTCCCCGAATTTGCAGTAAACGTTAAATACAATGAACCTGCAGTTTCTAATCTATATAAAGAAGCATTATCAAATTCGGTAAGCTTATCTTCTTATTTACGCGGTCCTCCTGTTGCTGCTTAGCAACATTTTGCAACAATCTCTCTCATTTAAACAATAATTTATGTGTACTTTCTGTAAAGGGAGGTGCAGTTTCGTATTAAGCATATTTCTGCTTTTACCTGCGCTTTCAGTATTCGCACAAGAAAAAATATATACACTTTCTGAATTGACTGATGCTGCAAAGAATTATTTGCCTTCATTGATGCAGAAACGTGCACTGGTGAACAGCGCCAAAGCTTTTGTAACGGATACAAGGCATTCTTTTCTTCCGCAATTGAAAGTCAGCGATCAATTAAGTATTGCAACAGACAATTCTCTAGCGGGGAGCTATCTGCCCATGGGAATAACCCCTTCCACTTCGGCCGGTGTAAGGGCCGATAATAATGGGCAGGCTGCTACCGGTAATCTGGCTGTACTATATAGTGAATATGAATTGGTGAATTTTGGATTGAATAAAGCCAAGATGGATAATGCAAGGTCTTATGTTGACCTGAGTGAAGCAGACTTTAAAAAAGAAGCTTATTATGTTGAACTGGAAATTTCAAGGCTTTACTTTAATTTATTGAAAACTCAATTCCGACTGGATGCAGATAAACAAAACGTGAACAGGTACGACAGCATTTTTACAGTGATACAGGCATTGACACTAAGTGGATTGAAAGCAGGTTCTGATTCCTCTCTGGCAAAGGCCGAATTATCGAAAACAAGAATTACCTATAATCAAACCTTTGGTAATCTTAAACAAGTAAAAGAACAATTAGCTTATTTGACGGGCATCCCTGCTGCCAATATCAACATTAACAGTCTGGCGAATAAATTTGTTAGTATTCGTCCACAGCTTTCTAATTTATCCATTGATTCGATCAATAATCCCTTATTGAATTATTATGCAAGAAAGAAGGATATTTTTTTATCGAATGATAAACTGATCAGCAAAGCCTATTTACCTAAAATAATGTTGGCGGGAAGCACTTGGGCAAGAGGTTCGAGCATTCAATACAATGATAATTACGAATCCTTATCTACCGGAATAGGCTATCAACGTTTTAATTATGCGGCCGGCGTAGCATTTACCTATAATCTGTTCAATGGTTTGTACAAAAAAGACAAGCTGGCGATCAATCGTTTTCAATTGCAGGCAAGTGATTTTGAACTGCAGCAAGAAAGATCAGCATTGAATTCAGCTTTGTTACAGGCAGATAACTCACTAAGAGTTACAGAAGCCAATCTTTCAGAATTGCCGATACAGTTAAGATCGGCAGAAGATACCTATCAGCAAAAATTAGCGCAATACAAAGCAGGGATCATTTCACTCATCGACCTCACCAATGCCTCTTTTGTTTTGTACCGTTCGCAAACAGATTTTATAGAAACCTTGGCCGACTGGTATCTGGCGCAATTAGACAGGTCGGTTGCAGCAGGTAATCTTGATCAATTCATTCAAACAATAAAATAATTAATATGGTACGTTCCGCTTTACAAAAGCCCATTGCCGTATTAGTATTATTCATTGGACTGCTGTTGTTTTCAGTAATGGCCATTCGAGTAATACCGATAGATATTTTTCCAAAACTGAATTCACCTACGATCTATGTGATGGAACAATACGGCGGCATGAGCGCAAAACAGATGGAAGGCTTTTTTGCTACACGTATGCAGGATCAGTTCTTATACGTGAATGGTATTAAAAATATTGAAAGTAAAAATATACAGGGCCTATCCTTAGTGAAACTAAGTTTTTATGAGAACACAGATATGGCCGAAGCAACGGCTCAGGTTGCTTTGCAATCGAACAGGATGCTGGCTTTCTTTCCACCCGGTTCTTTGCCACCAACAGTTATTCGATTCGATGCCTCTTCCTTACCTGTTGGTGAACTGGTATTCAGCAGCAAAACAAAATCATTACAGGAAATGTTTGATCTGGCTTTAACAAGGATCAGACCATTGTTTGCTACAGTTCCCGGATTATCGGCAGCACCGGCTTTTGGCAGTAATGCAAGAACTGTTTTAATTAATGTTGATCCTCAAAAATTAAGTACTTATAATTTATCTGCCGATGAAGTAGTGGATGCTATTGCAAAAAATAATGCCGTATCTCCATCCGGAAATTTAAGGGTGGATAGTTTGATGTTCGTTACCTCCGTTAATTCATTGGAAGATAAAGTGAAACAGTTTGAACAGATCCCTATTAAAAGCAGTGGCAGTTCTTCGGTATTTGTAAGTGATGTGGC
>CAIKTE010000153.1 GCA_903830285.1 uncultured Chitinophagaceae bacterium
AAGCCCAAGTTACAGAAGGGCTAGATATGAAAAAAGGGTATAAACTAACTCAAGTTCAACAAAGAACATTTCGACTAGGTTCAACTACAATTAATAAATTAATTCGTACTGCAAATAATTCAATCGCAGCCTACATGGTTATTTACAAACCAAATAGCGGAGATGCACAATTTTTCTGTATTCCTAATCCAAATTCTCCTTATGAAGTTATTCAAATGTATGAAAGCACTATTTCTGCGGATGAAGACTTCTTAAAACTAAAAATGATAACATTATCATTAACAGGTTTATTAAAATGGAATTAGGTAATTTATTGCCCAGCTATCTGAAGAGTTAGCGCAGCGCTCTTCGGATGTATCATAAGAATCAGACTTAAGTCTGATTCTCATTAAAGATCCTGAGACGCCCTTCGGAAGTCTCAGGATAGCGGGGGGCAGCGAAACTATAATCCATTGATACCGTGATATTTTAACTACCTCGAATAGATAATTGGGGAAATACCTAATAATTCCTAATTTTGAGTAGCGCTTCAAGCGGAAGCTCGCCACTCGTCTGTAGCAAAGCTGTATCAGCACCGTTTTCTTCTTAAACATTCATCCGAAACAAATTTCCCGTTTCGAAAGATGATAGACGAGTGACTTCTTTCTTATGGGAGTTTGAAATAAGATGAATAACAAAGCCAATGGCCATAGTGCCGCATACCTCAAACGTCAGGCAAAAAACTTAAAAAAACAGCTTGGCATCACCCACACAGAAGCATTAGACAAAGCTGCTATAAACGCTGGCTTTAAAGGATGGAAAAATTTCCTGAATAACAGTGTTTCTAAAGTTGCAGTGAAACCAGTAATAAAAAAATCTTTGAAGGAAATGCCTAAGCCTTCAGTGATCAGTTACCACCTGATGTTTTCCCACACCAAGTATTACAGGCCTAATGCACAAATGTCTGTTGCTGCCCACCAGGAGTTGGGTGCCATACTGAAGGTTGTAAGAAGTGCAACAGAAAATAACAGGAGAGCATCTCGCGCGATAAAAGATGTTTGCTTCCAATTAGATGAATGGGCCCAAAAAGAACATACAGATCGCACAGAACTTCCTGATAATATTTTCTTCGATCTCTATTATGGCGACAATAATACGCCTGTCGAAAATTCGCCTTCAACAGAGCGCAAAACTGAGCTGCAAAATCTTTGTCGAAAAGCAAAGTCGCTGCTTAAAATCAACTATCATGATTGCAAACCAGTAAGAGAATTGTTGTATAAGCTGGACCAAACTATTAAATGGATTAAAGATTGGACTGCTGCAAAAAAAGAACGTGTTCGCAATGACAAATCGATAGAACCTGGATCAATAATTTATTTTAAAAGCAATAAAAAGCCAGCCGTGTTAATTAGCCATAATCAATACAATGGTGGTATTGTTTGTTATGCGGATAGTGGTCCCGTAACTATAGACCGGAAAAATATTACAGTTCCTAAAGATCAAGCTCGCTCAAAAGAGTTCAAGCCTATGCGATTGTGGTTGCCTTATGGAAAGAGCAACCTTACTAATGGTCAACAGGTACTCTTTAATCGTGATTATATTCCGCTTTGGACAAGATTGCAAAATGGGAAGGTAGTTCCGGCATCATCTGATAGCAGAAATGGGAAAAGTCAGGATGAATTTTTCTTCAACGATGGATCTGCACCCTGACATCGAAACAAAGACTCAGAAGCGAAATGCCTCAAAGCACTAAAAGACTGGGGTGTAGAACACCAAGTATCTGAACTCTTGGCTTTGCTGCCGCAGGCTATTGCTGCAAGGAATGTCTCATTATTGAATTCAGAACATCTAAAGAAACGGTCTATTGACAAATTTAATTGATTTTAAATGGCTCCGCGCTATCGAACGAGTTAGCAAAGCGATCTTTGGATATTTAATAAGAATCAGACTTAAGTCTGATTTTCATTTAAGATCCTGAGACACCCTTCGGAAGTCTCAGGATAGCCATACAAAAAAGTCAACCTTTTTGAGGTTGACTTTTTTGTAACTATTCAAATCATTTAAGATGATCTTTACTTAGAAGATTCCGGTTTTCTCTTTGGCATCACCAAACTATCAGCCGGGTATCTTGCTTTGATAGAATCTCTTACCGCAGTACACCAGTTGTTAAAAGTTTGCTTCTCTGAATCAGTCAGTATCGCATCTTTATGGATCCAGGTATAAGAACTCAATGGCATTCCGCCTTCTTTTACTTCTTCCATACAATCATTCAATCTTTTGTATTGACGCGCAACGCGCATAGAAGTAAAGTCATTGAAATTCAAATGCTGTTTTCCCTCATTCACATGATTATTCAACCACCAGGCAACAGGCTGTATATTATTGTACCAGGGATACCTTGTATTGTTCGAGTGACAATCATTACAAGCTTTAGCCAAAATTGTATTTACCTCTGTTGGCACTGCATAGGATTTACTGATATCACTTGCCAATACTTCTGTTGATTCATTTTTCTTGGGATGAATTACCTGAATGATGATGAATACAGCAAAAAGAGCCCAGAGAATCCTTTTAAAAATTTTCATGCGTGTAATTTATGGATTGACTAATACCTCACCTGTCATTTCTTTCGGAATGGTTAATCCCATCACGTGCAGAATTGAAGGAGCAAGATCGCCTAATTTTCCGGGTTTCACCGTTCCGTGCCATTTATTATCAATTACAAAGAAAGGAACCAGGTTCAATGAATGCTGTGTATTAGGTGTACCGTCTTCGTTCAGCATATAATCTGCATTGCCATGATCAGCTGTTAAGAAGATCGTATAGTCTTTTGCTAAAGCGGCAGTCACCACTTTTTCAACGCATTTGTCAACTGTTTCCACTGCTTTTTGAACGGCAGTAAATACGCCTGTATGTCCCACCATATCTGCATTTGCAAAATTCAGACAAATAAAATCGGCATAATCTTTTTCAATTTCAGGAACCAATTTATCAGCCAGTTCATACGCACTCATTTCGGGCTGCAGATCGTAAGTGGCCACTTTGGGTGATTGTGCCATGATCCTCGTTTCGCCTTCAAATATTTTTTCACGGCCTCCGCTGAAGAAGAAAGTTACGTGCGGATATTTTTCTGTTTCTGCAATACGTATTTGTTTCTTTCCGTTGGCTTCCAGCACTTCACCTAAAGTATTGTTCAGGTTATCCGTTTCAAAGATCACGTGTACATTTTTAAAGGTCTTATCATACTCCGTCATGGTAGTATAATTCAGTTTCAAGGTATGCATGTTCAGATCCGGATGATCTTCCTGCGTTAATACATTTGTGATCTCTCTGCAACGGTCGGTGCGGAAATTGAAACAAATGGCAACATCACCATCTTTGATCCTTCCGGCAGCACCAACATTCGAATTGATGATAGGCTTAATAAATTCATCTGTAACATCCAGTGTATAAGAGTTTGCAATGGATCCTAAAATATCGGCAGATTGTTCTCCAATACCATTTACCAATGCATCATAAGCCAGTTTCACTCTTTCCCAACGTTTGTCTCTGTCCATCGCATAATATCTTCCTGTAACTGTTGCGATCTTTCCTACTGTTGTATCTAAATGCGCCTGCAATTCATTTATAAAACCCAGTCCGCTTTTCGGATCACAATCTCTTCCATCTGTAAATGCATGCACATATACTTCGGTCAATCCTTCCTTCTTACAAACATCAGCAATGGCTTTTACATGGTTGATATGCGAATGCACACCACCATCACTTACCAATCCCAATAAATGCAAGGGCTTATTATTTTCTTTTGCAAAACGGATCGATGCAAGCAGCTGTTCATTCTTTGCAAATTCTCCGTCGCGGATCGCAACATTAATGCGCTGCAATTCCTGATAAACGATCCGGCCTGCTCCTAAATTCAAATGGCCTACTTCGCTGTTGCCCATTTGTCCGTCGGGTAAACCCACTGCTTCACCGCAGGTAACTAATGTTGTGTTGGGATATTTTTTGTACAATGATGATACAAAAGGCGTGTTTGCATTCTGAATGGCATCGGCAGATTTTTTCTTGCCTAATCCCCAGCCATCCATAATGATTAATATTACTTTCTTGCTCATGTCGCAAAATTACGGCATTTGCTAATTCATTATAAGGCATTAACTTTAACGTAGGCAATTATCGGCTTGGCATGTTTTTCGCAACCGGTTAGTTGTTTAAACTTTTAATATGAAGAAGATATTTTTATTGGCGGGGTTGGGAATGATGCTATTATCGTTTACGTTTCAGAAAGATACGGATGAGATCATCAATGCTTTAAAAGCAGGTAATGCTTCTTCTGTGGCTGCATATTTTGACAGTTATATCGATCTTACCCTTCCGGGAAAAGACGAGATCAAGAATATCGGTAAAAATCAGGCAGGCATCACTTTAAAATCATTTTTCGAAGAAACGGGGGTAAAGGGTTTTGATCTGAGTTCACAACGCGAATCAGGCACTACCATGTATATTGCGGGTAAACTGCAAACCAAGAGCAAGGGTTATAATATCACGATCTTATTGAAGAATAAAGACGGCAAACACGAGATCATTTCTGTGCGTATCAACTAATTATTCCCTGCCAACATATTGGATTCCTGATCGGAATCCTTTTGTTTTTTATAAACTGTAGTAACTTGCCCGCATGAAATCCTTCGATGAACAATTAGCGCATTTAGTGGATGAAGCTTTGAAAGAAGATGTGGGTGACGGAGATCATTCTACTTTAAGTTGTATCCCGCCCGATCAAAAAGGAAAAGCAGTTTTAAAAATAAAACAGGATGGTGTATTGGCAGGGGTTGCTGTTGCTGAAAAGATATTTCATATTGTTGAACCCTCTGCTCATTTTATCCGATTCATGAATGATGGCGATATGATGCTTTCGGGTGAAACTGCTTTTGAAGTATTTGCAAGTATCCATACTATTTTAAAATGCGAAAGACTTGTTTTGAATTGCATGCAACGCATGAGCGGCATTGCAACACTCACACATCAATATATTAAAAAGACAGCAGGCTATCATACTAAATTATTAGACACGCGTAAAACAACGCCCAATTTTCGTTTACTCGAAAAAGAAGCCGTAAGAATTGGTGGCGGTACCAATCACCGTTTTGCTTTGTATGATATGATCATGCTGAAAGACAATCATATTGATTATGCCGGCGGCATAGAAAAAGCGATCCATCAAGCTTATGATTATGTGCAAGCCAAAAACCTTGATCTGAAAATAGAAGTAGAAACAAGGTCGATCGATGATGTAAAAAAAGTTTGTGCCTGCGGAAAAGGAAAAGTGTTTCGGGTGATGCTGGATAATTTTTCTCCCGAAAAGATAACCGAAGCATTACAGATCATTGACGGCGCTTTTGAAACAGAAGCCAGTGGCGGCATTAATTTAGATACGATAGCAGCTTTTGCCGCAACAGGTGTGGATTATGTAAGTGTGGGTGGATTGATCCATCAGGCACAGAGTGTTGACCTGAGTTTGAAAGCCGTGATGTTACCCCCGGCCCCTGAAGGGGGGTATAACCATTGAAGCTTTTAAACATCTTGAACTTCTTAAACTTTATCTCATGTCAAAAAAGAATAAGCCCGATACAAAAGGATTTGTTTTCAGTACCGATCCTAATTTTCGTTTTGAAGAAGAAGAAAATATTGCGCAGGAAACATTGATCCCTGCCAAACAAAAATTAAGGATACGTCTCGATACCAAACATCGCGCAGGTAAAGCCGTTACTTTAATTCTTGATTTTATTGGAACAGAAAATGGGCTTGATGAACTGGGTAAAAAATTAAAGAATTATTGCGGCACGGGCGGCAGTGTGAAAGATGGTGAGATCATCATTCAGGGCGACCAGCGCGATAAGGTATTGCAATGGTTGTTGAAAAACGGTTATAGTAATACTAAGAAAATATAAAGGATCACAGCTTTTTTTTCTCGTAACTCAAAGCACCACTGGGACATTGATTCACCTGTTCAATGATCCTTTCGGTGGTAGCACCGTCCATATGGATCCAGGGTTTCACAAAGGGGTCAAATACAGCACGAAGATGGGTCCAGCAAAGTTTTGAGTGGATGCAGACATTCGGTTTCCAGATCACCGTTATCTCATCATTGCTGTATGTAAATGTCTCTCTGGGCATGGCATAGATATTAGTAGTCCAGCTCTAATTTCAATCTGTCTTTTAATTCTTTGATCAATGGATATTGTTCTGAAATTCTTTCAAACTTTTGTTTACTGTTCATGGTCATATGCTGCGGAACTTCTTCTTTCACGCCATCTTCTACCAATACAGAAAATGTAATGCTTCTGTTGTTGAACTGATGATGGATATAATCGGTCAGTCCCATTTTCTCCTGCTCAATAAAACGTTGTGCTGTTAATGCAGATACGGTTGCGGTAAAACGGTTCCCGGATTCGATCTGCAGTTTTGCAATTTTAAAAGTAGCAGCGGAAGAATGTTTCTGCTCCTGTTCCAATTGTGTTGTATACGTATTCCAGCAGGATTGTAGTTTATCGATGATGAGTTCTTCGGATTCCTTTACTTCTTCAATGCTGTATTTATCGCCATACTTTTCGCGTAAAGCATCCAACAGATTTTTCTTGCTGCCCGAAGAAGAGACTGTGGACGATGGACGGTGGACGGTGGACGGTTGAGGGTGGAAGGTAGAAGGCTGAGGGCTTTCGGCAACAGACTCGCGACTAACGACTAACGACTCCCGACTCTTGACTCCAGACTCCCGACTCCCGACTCCTGACTCCTTACTCACGACTCCTGACTGAATCATCAGTTTGGCTTCAGGAATCACTACAGACTTCACCTGAATCTGTTCAATAGGTTTTAATTGAAAGGCTATCCCAGAATCAATTCGTTTTTTTTTAACAACGGAACCGTCGCTTACAGAAAGGTCGAGGGCTTGTTGCAGAAAATTCAGTTTGATCAATGTTAATTCAACATGCAATCTTTTATTACGTGCCATTTTAAAATTGATCTCAGCTTCATTCAGGATATTCAAAGCGCTTACGAGATAAGCGGTGTTTGCTTTTTTAGATGCAGCAATATATTTTTCCTGCATGCCTTCCACCACATCCAATAAGGATGCAGCTTTCTCATCCTTGCATACTAAAATGTTCCTGATGAATTCCGCAAAACCATTCAGCACCATATCACCTTCAAAACCTTTGCGGTTGATCTCATCATATAATAGCATGGCAGATGCAAGGTCCTGCTGCAATAAGGAATCGATGAGTTTAAAATAATAGTCCTCATCCAATATATTGAGGTTATCAATGGTATTTTGATAAGTCACTTCACCATTGGTAAAACTCACGATCTTATCCAGTATACTCAATGCATCACGCATACAGCCTTCGCTCTTTTGAGCGATCACCTGTAGTGATGCTTTATCAGCTTTCAGTTCTTCTTTATCAACTATTTCCTGTAAATGTTCAACGGTATCATTGGTAGTGATCCTTTTAAAATCGAAGATCTGGCAACGCGATAGTATCGTTGGCAGGATCTTATGCTTTTCCGTAGTAGCTAAAATAAAAATGGCATAAGAGGGAGGTTCTTCCAATGTTTTCAAAAATGCATTGAAGGCACTGGCGCTGAGCATGTGTACCTCATCCACAATATATACTTTGTATTTACCCGCCTGAGGAGCAAAACGAACCTGTTCTACCAGTGAGCGGATATCATCCACCGAATTATTGCTGGCGGCATCGAGCTCATGAATATTAAGTGAAGTACCTGCATCGAAAGAAATACAGCTGTTGCAAACATTACAAGCTTCCCCATCAGCGGTAGGATTGGTACAATTGATGGTTTTTGCCAAAATTCTGGCACAAGTAGTCTTCCCTACACCACGCGGTCCGCAAAATAAAAATGCGTGGGCCAGCTGATTATTCCTGATGGCATTCTTTAATGTTGTAGTGATATGCGACTGCCCCACCACAGTATTGAAATTCTGTGGTCTGTACTTTCTTGCCGATACGATGAATTTATCCATAATGTTCCCGAAGAAATTCAAATGTAAGCAATCGGAAAGTTTCAGCGAACGATAAGTTTGGCACTTTTTACTCCTGTCATATTAACAATTATTAATACGATAGTATCTTTACCTGTGCTTTTCCTTCATTAACCGCCATTATCATTCAAATAACCTAACTATACTTGCTGAAACGGGCGGCGGAGGGTAGTTTTGCTTCATCAAAAAATAAAAAATAAGATCATGAGTTTACATACCATTCTTGGTGCCGGCGGATCGATCAGCAATTATCTGGTTCCTATTTTATTGGAAAATAATGAAGAGGTAAGATTGGTTTCCCGTACCATGAAAAATATTCCGGGAACTGAAAGTATGGCTGCTGATCTGAACGATGCTGCTCAAACAAAGAAAGCAGTAGCCGGATCGTCAATTGTGTATTTATTGGTGGGGTTGGACTATAATTTTAAATCATGGAAATCGCAATGGCCAAAGATCATTACGAATGTGATTGAAGCATGTGCTGAATCAAATGCCAAACTGATCTTCTTCGATAATGTGTATATGTACGGAAAAGTGCATGGTGTTATGACCGAAGAGACCGCATTCAATCCCTGCAGCAGAAAAGGAGAAATACGAGCTGCCATTGCAACTGAATTATTGCATGCCATAAAAGAAGGAAAACTGAAGGCATTAATAGCCAGAAGTGCAGATTTTTACGGACCGGGTTCTGATAAGACCGGAATGGCAAATATCATGGTGTTTGCGAATCTGGCTAAAAAGAAAAGTTCGCAATGTTTGGTGGATGCCAATAAACCGCATTCATTCACCTATGTACCGGATGCTGCAAAAGCATTGTATCTATTAGCAAAAGATGATACTGCATTCAATCAAACATGGCATTTGCCCACAAGATCAAATCCATTAACGGCTAAAGAATTCATTGCATTGGCTTCGAAAGAATTCAATCTTCCGCCTAAATACACGGTATTTGCGCCATGGATGATCAAACTGTTGGGCTTATTCATTCCTGTTATGAATGAAATGTATGAAATGCTGTACCAAAATGATCTGCCTTATATATTTGATTCTTCAAAATTTGATAAGCATTTTCATTTCACACCCACTTCGTATGAAGAAGGCATTAAAGCAAGTGCTGCTTATTATTTGAAATAATTCATTTAGATCCATATTGAATTCACCCTTCGAGAACCTCAGGGTGACATCTCGTTTAGTGATGTGTACATAAATTAAAAAGGTTTACTGTCATGGTGAGGCACTCGAACCATGAATTTGTGATACGAGATTTATATTCACCCTTCGAGAACCTCTCCAACGGAGTCCTATGGACAGGGTGACATCTCGTTTAGTGATGTGTACATAAATTAAAAAGGTTTACTGTCATGGTGAGGCACTCGAACCATGAATTTGTGATACGAGATTAATATTCACCCTTTGTGAACCTCTGAGTAACAATCTTTAACTTAATGATATTAGCAGAGAAGGATTTAGTTAAATTTAGTTGTGATTTAAACTATTGCAAATACAATCCATCTTAATTGAAACCCCTTACGAATGAATTTTAAGAGAATGAGTAAATGCTTTACGGTAGGCATTGTTCTTTTTGCATTATCCGGCTTTATTCAGAAAACGACCATTGAAAAAAACAGATTAAAGTTTCCCTATAAGAAAGCGGGCTTAACTGAACGACAGGCTGCGGCACATTTGTTGAACCGATTCACATTTGGTCCAACTCCAGGGCAGATCGATGAAGTGATGCATAAGGGATTGGAAAAATGGTTCGCCGAACAATTAAATGAAAGTATTGATGACAGCGATATGCTGAAAAGATTGATCAGTTATGATGCATTGAATTTAACGAATGAAGAAATTGTAAATACTTATCCCAATCCCGGACAGATCGTAGCATTAGCCAAGAAAAATAATATCATCCTTAAAAACACAGATACTTCTGCGGCGGGAAAACAGGAATACAAAGAACAGCTAAAACAGTTAATGCAGCAATATGGTTATAAACCACCTGCCGAATTAGAACGTCAGCTCATCAATCAAAAGATCATTCGTGCAGCATACAGCAATAATCAATTGCAGGAAGTGATGACAGATTTCTGGTTCAATCATTTCAATGTATCGCTCACAAAAAACCAGTGTCTACAATTTATATTACCCTACGAAAGAGATGCCATTCGCGTGAATGCACTGGGAAGTTTCGATAAAATGTTGTTGGCCACTGCCAAGCATTCTGCCATGCTCGAGTATCTCGACAATGCAATTAGTGTAAGTACTAATAATCCTTTTGGAAAAAGACAATTAAATAATCAGGCTGCTAAACGTATACAGGAAAGCATGGGAGACATGAGTTCGGATACAGCACAAAAAAGGATGGCTTTTGTTCAGCAAATGCTGGATGCAAGAAAGAATCAGGGCCTGAATGAAAATTATGCGCGTGAGATCATGGAACTGCATACACTGGGTGTTGATGGCGGATATACACAAAGCGATGTAACGCAACTGGCACGCGCATTGACCGGCTGGAGCATCATGCCCTTATTGAAAGATGGTGTTGGAAAGAATTTGATAGAAAAAGCAGGTGGTATTGATAAAATGAGAGAGAAAGGTTTTGTGATCGAAGGCGATTTTTTATACAGGGCCGATAAACATGATGAAGGAGAAAAAATAATACTCAATCAAAAACTTCCTGCTAATGGAGGATATGAAGAAGGTGTACAAATGATCGAGTTCTTAGCGAATCATCCTTCTACTGCAAGATTTATATCAAAGAAGTTAGCCGTTCGTTTTGTAAGTGATCATCCGTCTGATGCATTGATCACTAAAATGTCTGAAGCATTTTTAAAGTCCAATGGTAATATCAAAACGGTATTGACTGTGATGGTGAATAGTCCCGAGTTCTGGAACGCTGATGCATTTCGTGAAAAAATAAGGTCGCCATTCGAATTAGCGATGAGTGCGGTACGTGCCACAAAAGCAGATGTACAGCAACCTTTTCAATTGTTCTTATGGTGTACTAAAATGGGACAAAAATTCTATTACTATCAAGCGCCTACCGGATTTCCGGATAAAGCTTCTTATTGGATCAATACGGGATCATTGTTGAATAGAATGAATTTCGGTTTAGCATTTGCAACAGAAAAGATACCAGGTATAAAATTAAACCTGACATCACTCAATAACAATCACGAACCGGAAAGCATAGAAGCAGCATTAGGTATCTACAGCAATTTATTATTACCGGAAAGAGACAATGCAGCGAATATTAAAAGATTGATCCCGCTGATCACTGATAATAATCTGGAAAAGAAATTAAATGACGCAACTGTAAAAAATACCCATACAGAAATAATTCCAACGTCTGATGAATCAAACGGCATGATGAATGAAAGACAAACTAATCGTGCCATCAAACAAAGTGAGAGAGCGGCATTAAATAAGAATAATACAAAGCCAGTAACATTGGCTTATGCAGTCGGAAACAATACAATGATCGCACAGGTTGCAGGCGTGATCATTGGTTCACCGGAATTTCAAAGAAAATAACTCTGAACGTGGATTTGGGAGGATTGGTTGGATTAATAGGATTGAATAAAGCGTACAAATAATTGAAACAACCTAGTTGATTGTAGAGATAAAGCGGCAAAAAAAATAGTGAATTAAACTTATTTTATGGAAAGAAGACTCTTTATGCGTAACAGTGCATTGGCTTTATTTGCTGCCGGTTTTGGCGGCGTTCCGACCTTTATTGCCAACGCAGCAAATAATAAAAAGATACTGGCCCCTTATAAAAAAAATAAAGTGATGGTCTGCATTTTTCAACGCGGTGCGATGGATGGATTGATGGCTGTTAGCCCTTATGGGGATCCTTCATTAAAAACATTGCGACCTACTTTATATATGAGTCCGGCTGAAACAGAAGGAAAGATGTTCGATCTTGACGGATATTTTGGATTGCATCCTGCAATGGCATCATTAGCGCCGATGTTCACTGAAAAAAGAATGGCGATAGTGCATGGTGTGGGAAGTCCGAATAATACAAGAAGTCATTTTGATGCACAGGATTATATGGAAAGCGGAACCCCTTTCAATAAAGGAACTGCCAGTGGTTGGCTGAACAGAGCTGTTGGTTTAATGGGACATGAAGCCTCTCCTTTTCGTGCAGTGAGTGTAACCAGTGCATTGCCCAGAAGTTTTTACGGCGATAATGAAGCTTTGGCCATCAATAACCTGCAGGACTTTGCCATTCAAATGAAGGGGAATCCTATGGCAGCCAATATTGCAGCCAAATCATTTGAAGAATTATACGATGCCACTTCATCAGATATATTGAACAAAACAGGTAAAGAAAGTTTTGATGCGATGAAGATGCTGAATGTAAATAATATTAAAAATTATAAGCCGGCCAATGATGTGTTGTATCCAAATTCGCCATTGGGAAATTCTTTAAAACAAATTGCCATCCTCATTAAAATGGATGTTGGACTGGAAGTGGCATTTGCAGAAAGCGGTGGATGGGATACGCATTTTAATCAGGGAACAACCAATGGTTTATTGGCAAGAAATTTAAAAGATTTCGCAGATAGCATTGCTGCATTCTGGAAAGACATGAGTGGGTATGAAGATGAAGTGACCTTGATGACGATGACCGAATTTGGAAGAACCGCACATCAGAACGGAACTGGTGGAACAGATCACGGACGTGCCAGTTGTTTATTTGTTTTGGGTAATGATGTGCAGGGCGGAAAAGTATATCACAATATTAAAAGTTTGGCAAAAGAAGATCTTGAAGATGGAAGAGACTTGCCCGTATCAACAGATTTCAGATCGGTGTTCAGTGCCGTTGCAGATGGTCATCTTAATATTCACGACACTAAAAAATTATTTCCCGAATGGGATGGCAATAGTTTGAAATTGATGAAGGGATGATAAGGTTGAAGGCAGAAGGCTTTTTGCAAGTTTCTGGTTAACGGTTTTCAACTTGAATCTTGATTCTTGTTCCTTATCTCTTGTTTCTTTTATTTGTATTCCATCACAGGATGTCTCTCAAATGGGTTTTTGTTTTCGTTAAATACAAAGCGGTAAGTGATCATATGTCGGCTTTCAATGCCACCTAAGCTTTTATAGATATTGATCATTTTAGGATTCCAGTCTCCCGCCCAGCCCATTTCATAGGTTTTATACCAGCCTTTATTTTGAATGAACAATGCCACTGAATGAATGATATAGCTGTCAATGCCTAATGCCTGAAATTTTGGAACCACCCCAAATGCTAATCCCGTTGCCTGTTTGTTTTGTCCGCTATACTTCATCCATAACAAATGCAGTTTTTGCAGTAATCCCATTTTACCGTTGAAATGTTTGAAGTATTGGTTTACATCGGGGATATTAATAAACATAGCGATGGGATCTTCTTTATAATAAGCAAACCAAACCAAGCGTTCATCCATAATGGGTTTCATGGTATTGAACAATTTAAGGATCTGTTCCTTGGTCGTTTCTTTGGCTTCGCCATGCTGAGCCCATGCTGCATTGTAGACGGTTGCAAAATCAGCAGCATATTTTTCCAAATGCTTCATATCCATATGCCTTGCAGAATAATCTTTCTTTGCCGCGAATTTCGCATGACGTTCTGCGATCTTTGGCTGAAAAGGATCATCCACATTCATCGAATAATAATATTGATCGTAATAATTTTTAAAGCCGTATCCTTCAAACAAAGCTTGATAATAGGAAGGATTAAATGCCATACCATACATCGGCTCTCTGTTAAATCCTTCTACCAGTAAACCCCATCCTTTATCTCGGTCGCCGAAATTGATGGGACCGTCCATTGCATCCATTCCTTTGTTTTGCAACCATAGTTTGCCTGTATCAAATAATGTTTTGGCAGCCTGCTGGTCGTTAATGCAATCAAAGAATCCTATGCCAGCTGTTAAATAGTCAGTGCCTTTATTAATGTATTTCGTATTGGTAAAAGCAGCAATGCGGCCGATCAATTCACCGGCATCATTCTTTAAGATCCAGCGCTTTACTTCCCCATATTTGAATAACTTATTTTTCGCAGGATCAAATACATCATGCACTTCATTATCCAATGGGCGGATATAGGCCGGATTAGATCGATTCATCAACACATTTACTTCTATAAAGTCCTTTGACGTTGCCTTATCTGTAACTTCTATCAATTCCATAAACCAATTATTTAAACTAAGCGAATGTAAGAATTATGGGAGCTTCCTGAACAAGAGTGCTAATATTCTCGGGATGCTTTTTCTGTCATCATCATCAAAATATTCGATGATACTTTCTACTACAAATCCAAATTGTTTGGCTGCTAGTGCAAAATCGGAAACATGATGATCAAAGCAATCTACAATTTGCAATCCCTCACTTGTTTCGAATCTGGCTTTGGTGCCGGTATATTGTTTGAAGGGATGCAATTCCCCAACATAAATATACCCGCCCGAATTAAGTACAGTAGCAGCTTTTGCGAAAATGGCATTCAGGTCTTCGATATGTTCCAAGACCAAACTGAAACTGATCAGATCATATTGTTGTGATGCAAATGCCCATGGCTGAAGCATATCGGCTTGTATAAATTGAACCTTATCTGATTTGATCTTTTCTCTTGCCTTTGCAAGCATATTTTCTGAAAGATCAACAGCAGTAATTGTATTTGCTTTGGTGAGCAGCCATTCAGTATTTTTTCCAGTACCGCAACCGATCTCTAAGCAAGATGTAAAATTGATCTCTGATAACATTGCACGTAAAGCAATGGCTTCAAGGTCGCGTGTTTTATTATTATTACTGTCGTATTGCCCGGACCAGCTATTATAGGCTTGCTTTACATCCATGATCTTATTTTGGAAGGGTTGTATAAAAGCGAATGTAAGAATTATGAAGCAAGCGCTGGTAGAGATGGGAATTGTTTATTCCATTAAAAACAAAAGCTTGCAGCAAAAGATCGTTTGTAAACAAATAATTTATCGCTCATTTTTTGAGTCCTGTTCTGAATCCCTTTCCTGCAACAACTGCAATTGAACCGAATACAGCATCTGCAATTATTAAAATGATCATTTCAAAAGGGGCCATATTATGATTGGTTGGATCAGCATTACAATCAATGATCATTTTTATGATAAATGCAACCTGGTGTGCACCCATTGTATACAAGAGTATATATCGCTTTTTATCTTTTGTTTTAAAAGCAAGAATACCTGCAGTTACTGATGTAATTGCTATTGCATATACTGAAAACAAAGGATTGTTCAAATACTGTGTATAGGTAGAAAGCCACATGGGGATACCTGCAATAATGACTATTGCAATGAAAACAAGGGTCTTTTGTTTCCAATTCATCGTATTCATATTATTTTGAAACAAACAATTTCTCACTCATTTTTTCATCGTGCCCATAAATATCTTTCCTGAAATTGAGCAGCCCATTCTTGTCGACCCATGCCGTAAAATACACAATAAAAACAGGGATCGTTTTTTTCATGGTTACCCAACGTTCTTTTGTCAAATGCATGGAACTGTCTATCACATTGCTTTTCCAGATGCTGGCAGTATCGTTTCGCAATAAATATTGTGCAAACTTCTTGGGTTCTGAAATACGAATACAACCATGGCTAAAACTGCGGCTAGACACATTGAACAGTTCATGGTTGGGTGTATCGTGCAGATATATATCGTAATTGTTGGGGAATAAAAATTTTACAAGGCCTAATGAATTATTTGGACCCGGCTTTTGGCGAACAACAGGCAATCCGTTACTTGTTGCCGTTATTTCCATATTGTTCCGTTGAATATAATTTTTGTCTCTTCTCATGCCGGGAACCACTTCATTTTTAATGATGCTTGTGGGCACATTCCAGTACGGGCTGAATACGATATACTTTAAATTGCCGGTAAAAATCACCGTGTTGTTGGAAGCTTTACCAACAATTACATTCATATCAAAAATTTGTTTACCGCTGTCGTACACATGCATCTTATATTCAGGGATATTCACCATGATATAGTTGGTATCTTTTTCAGCCGGCATCCAGCGCACGCGTTCCATATTCACCAACAATTGTTGAATACGCTGTTTAACCGGAACGTTTAATTCCTGGATCATCTTTGCCCCTATCACGCCGTCAATACTTAAACCCATTCTTTTTTGAAATCTTTTGGCAGCAACAAATAATGCGGTATCATATTTCTGTGAAGTATCTGCAACGGCCATATCGCCCAGCAAGTACAAACGGCTTTTTATTTGAGCGATGATCTGTGCCGAGTCTCCTTTCTTCAATAATAATTTTGCAGCGGCAGGAATAGAATCCCAATTACCTGCTGTTTGTTTATCCAGTTCGAAAAACTTTGCCAGATTTTCCTGCAATAATTTGTACTGAGCATTCATGGGTTTGAATTGATCAGTTGTTGTTTTAGATCTTAAAGAAGATTCAAGCATTGCAGAAAGATCCACTTTCTTTCGAGGAATGAACCAGCCTAACTCTTCGGCATCGATATCACTTCCTGCATAAACCTTGGCTGCGTATTTAAAAAATTGACCTGTAAATAATAATTCTGTTTGTTCAATATCAATTTTCTTTTTGTGTTCCAGCGCATCTTTCTCCAACGCTTCATACAAGCCAAACAAAGGAGCGTTGTATAAGCTGCTGTCCTGCAGATCACTGATGGTGTTGTTCAATAAATTAATGAAATTATGCGATTGTTCTACCAATCCACTGCTGTCGAACCAGGCATATTCATAATTACGTTGTTTATAAAAATCGAGGAACTGGTCTTCAAATTTTTTGAACTCTGAATGTCCTGCCAAGAAATTTTCAACCTCGGCACTATCCACAAATAAATTATTGAAAGAAGTTTTTCCGTTGATGGTAGTATCTCTTTCTATTTTCCTTTTCTGCTTATTATTACAAGCAAATAAAATAGCGATCAGCGAAATAAAAATAAAGGTGTATCTGTTTTTCATGTAATGTCTCCTTACGTGAATATACATTATAAATTGGCTAACAGCACAGCAGCAGCAATGCCGGCAGTTTCAGTACGTAAACGGGTATTTCCCAAAGAGATCGGGAGATAATTCTTTTGAATGGCTGAATTGATCTCATCTACAGTAAAATCACCCTCAGGACCAATTAGTATTTGTACGCTGTTTTCGACTTTTATCTGACCTATAACATTTTTTTGATCTTCTTCGCAATGTGCGATGAGTTTTTGGGTATAAGAAGTCTGATCGACAATTGTTTGAAATGCTGTTGGCGAATGCAATACAGGCAACCATGTTTGCTGGCTTTGCAGCATGGCGGAGATCAAAATATGATTCATTCTGTCGAAACGAAAATGCTGCCGTTCCGTTCTGCTGCATAATAAGGGAATGATCTCTGTTACACCTATTTCAGTGGCTTTTTCCAGAAACCATTCGAAACGGCTTGCATTTTTTACCAATGAAATGGCAATGCAGATCTGTTTATTTTGTGATTTCGAGAAATTAAATGATTCAATTTTTACAGAACAAGATCTCTTATCGGCTTCAGTAATGGATGCAACAAATAAATACCCTTTTCCATCGGTTATATGTATCTGTTCACCGATCTTCATGCGTAAAACCTGAACACAATGCCTGCTCGTTTCTTCACTCAGTGTAAAATGAGAATTATTATGTGAAATATCCTTTTCGTAGAAATAAGGAATGGACATAAAACAAAAGTATTCTTTTGACAGAAATATTACAATGAATTTTAAAGGTTAAAAAAAACACAGTTAACATTTTTTTATTCTTTTCACCGCAGCATTTTGTTTTTCTTTGCGCTCATTACTAATAAAAATCTGCTATGAAAAAGTGTTTGTTGATCATTCTATGTTTTGTTTCCCTTTCTTCTTTCGCTCAATTAAGATTAGGTGTTAAGGGCAGTTATCAAATGGCAAGCCTGTTTGACAAAGGCAGCAATCAGCAATATTATGAGTTATCCAATATCAATACTATTGCCCTAGGACTTGACGTTGAGAAGGATCTAGGTAAATATTTCTTTATTCAATCAGGCATCAAGTATGATCAAAAAGGGGGCTATAAAAAATATACGAACTTAGCAACCAGTGGTTCTACAACTACGCTTAAGGTCAATTATATCGAAGTGCCTGTTAATCTTGTTTACAAGGAAAAACTCAACAAATCCTTAAAACTCATATTAGCTGCCGGGTTTTATGGTGCGGCAGGAATATCCGGGACCGAAAAAGGATATGATCAATCTGTATCCGGTACAAATAATATTGACAGAAAAGTGGTTTTCACAACCAATACAACTTATGTAAACAATCAGACTTCTGTTAAACCAGTTGATTTTGGTTATAATTTATCTGCAGGTATCGAATGGAATAAATTCCAGTTTACTGTAGATTTCAGCCGTGGTTTCAATAGTATTCTCCCTGTAGGGTCTACCAATTTTGCCAATCAAACATTGGGTATTTCGGTAGCATATTTAATGCCCTGGAAATAATAAATTCATTCTCTGATAAATAGAAAAGGTTCACATAACTGTGAACCTTTTCTATTTATCGGTAATTATATTTTAAAAAGGAGCATCGCCTTCAAAGCCTTCATCAAAATCTCCGCCATTCATCTTACTTCCTTTTTGGATAAAGAATTTAGCTCCTTCGCCGCCTCCTGCATTAGGCACAGGAGAAGGACCAACAGGTTTCCAACTGCCACCAGGCAATCCGGGTTCATTCAACTCTTCAAATTTTTGTATATGCAGCAAGGCTTTCAGCTTAATCGTATCTAGGGCTCCATTACGATGTTTTGCTATTTTAATATGCGTTTCACCACGGGTATCTTCTCCCATTTCGTTAGTGAAATTCTCATAATATTCAGGACGATATATGAACATCACCATATCGGCATCCTGCTCAATAGCACCCGATTCACGCAGATCACTTAATTGCGGCATTTTACTTTCCTTTCTTGTTTCAACCGCACGACTTAACTGTGATAAGGCAATGATCGGAATATTCAATTCTTTTGCCAATGCTTTTAAATTACGCGAGATATTGCTGATCTCCTGTTCACGGTTACTGCCTCTGTCACCTGTTCCGCTCATCAATTGCAGATAATCTATGATGATCAATTTTACATGGTGCTTGTTCACCATTCTTCTTGCTTTAGCACGGAACTCAAATATGTTCAATGCAGCTGTATCATCAATAAACAGGGGAGCAGTTTCCAGTTTCTTAATACCCTTGGTATGCAGTTGTTGATATTCGTGGTCTTCTAATTTACCGCGTGAAATCTTTTCCATATGAATTTCACTTTCGGCACTTAAGATACGTTGCACCAATTGAGATGCGCTCATTTCCAAACTGAAGAAACCAACAGCGGTTGGCTTAACAGGATGTAATGCTGCATTACGTGCCAGATTCAATGCGAATGCGGTCTTACCAACTGATGGACGTGCGGCCAAAATGATCAGATCGGTGGGTTGCCATCCGTAAGTGATTCGATCCAATGAAGCAAAACCACTGGTTACACCGGATATATCGTCTTCCTGTGTTCTTAACTGATCGATACGGTTAATTGTCTTCGCCAAAACATTACCGATATCTTCAAAATTTTTCTTCAGATAATTGTTGGTAATGTTGAACATCTTTGTTTCACTGTCATCGAGCAGATCAAAAACATCGGTACTATCTTCATATGCATCGCCAATAATTTCGCCGCTGATGCGGATCAATTCACGCTGAATGAATTTTTGCAGAATAATTCTTGCATGTGCTTCAATATTTGCAGTACTTACAACAGCATTGGTTAATTTGGTAACATAATACGGACCACCAACAACATCTAATTGTTCCTTTCTTTTTAATTCTTCAACAACAGTCAAAATATCAATGGGCACACCACGTTGCTGCATGTCCATCATCGCCTTGAAAATGGTTTGATGCGCTTCTACATAAAAACATTCGGGTTTTAGATTGGTGTCTACCAAACTATCAAATGCACTTTTTTCCAGCATGATGGCCCCCAACACTGCTTCTTCTAATTCTTTAGCCTGCGGAGGCACTTTTCCGTACACCATTGTGCTTAGATCAATGCTTCCTTTTCTTCTTTTTTTATCTCGATTTGTGTTAGTGATTTCCATCCTGTCTCAAAACTTAATAGGGTTAATAAACTTGTAACAATTCTTATTTTTCTTTTGCTTTTTCTGTATTAAGAAATTGTTACCGGAACAAATAAGGAGAACGAATATAGTCTCTTGATGATTCTAAAAAGCTCTTTTTTTTCTTAAATTTTATTCTTCCATAATGCACATATTTCGCTTCTGTCAACATTTCATTCACAGTAAAACCAGGCTTATTAACAGCTTATTCCTGTAAAAATGCGGCTTTTACACAATTTATAAAATTATCCTGATGTTCTCAACAAGTAGCTGTGCGGAAAGAAAATCTACTGAAAATTTTAATATAACGGCATTATTACGTAACTGGTTAATGTAATTTTTGGGCTTTTTATCAGATTATGATCTGCAAAATCAAGCTCAGTAATGATTGCGTCATATTAAGCCGATCATGCAGGTATTGCTGTTTTTGCGGTCTGTGTTTTCTGAAAATTATTCAGCTGAAAAAAGAAAGAGAGCCGATAAGATCTTTATTGTTTTGAATAATATTTGCAGGCCTCTTTCAATCCGCAAATATCACATTTAGGTTGACGGGCCACACAAACATATCGGCCGTGCAATATGAGCCAATGGTGTGCTTTATGAATCAATTCCTTTGGGATATTTTTTATTAATTGTTTTTCGGTTGCCAAGGGTGTTGTTGCATTGGTTGTTAATCCTATTCTTGCACTAACCCGAAACACATGCGTATCAACCGCCATATTCGGTTGCTGATCGATCACGCTGGTAATTACATTTGCAGTTTTCCTTCCAACACCGGGCAGTTGAACTAATTCACCAACAGTCATCGGCACCCTTGCATTGAATTTTTCCAAGAGCATATTTGACATGCCTATCAGGTGTTTTGTTTTGTTATTGGGATAGGAAATACTTTTTATGAGTGGAAATAATTCATCGAATTCCGCCTTCGCCATGGTATGTGCCGTAGGATATTTTTGAAAGATCTTCGGTGTGGTCATATTCACGCGAACATCGGTGCATTGCGCAGAAAGTATAACGGCTACCAATAATTGAAACGGATCATCATAGATCAATTCCGTTTCAGCATTGGGTGCATGTTGCTGAAAATAATTTAATACAAATTCGTAGCGTTGTTTCTTCGTCATTTAAAAATTTATTGTCACCCTGAGGTACTCGAATGGTGATAAACAGAATTTCGTTTTTTAATTCATGCTTCGAGAGCCTCAGCATGACAGCAATCTCATTCACTGAGTCGGTCAATTTAGTATTGATGAAAGCTATCACCTATAAATTTCAATGCATCGGTGATGCCTGTTCTCCAGTAAGTCCAGCTATGCGCACCATCTCTTACGCGATATTCATGCGGCACTTTTTTTTCTGACAATGCAATATGCAATAAACAATTCCCTTTGGTCAAGAAATCATCATCACCGCAATCGATCCAGTAACGAACTTTCTTCAATTCATCCAATGATTTTGATTCAACAATTTTTAAAGGAGAATTTTTATACCATGTTTCATTTAGTCTGTCCTTTCCTTTCAAATCTCTGCCGTATAAAGGACCAAAAGTTACATCCCAACTTTTTTCAGGCATGTTCAATAATGCGTCATCATCAAAAACTGCAGCACTTAAAGGAGCACATGCTGCAAATAATTCTGGATACTTTAATGCATAGATCAATGTTCCGTAACCGCCCATTGATAAACCGGCAATGCCTCTGAATTTTCTTTCTGCTTTGATGCGATAAGTTTTTTCAACAGCAGGCATGAATTCTTTGATAAAAAAGTCTTCGTATTTTTCTTTACCATCATAAGAGTTGATATAAAAACTGGAATCGCCATTCGGCATTACAATGATCATCGGCGGAATGGTTCCTTCAGCGATCGCTTTATCTGCATAAC
Source organism: uncultured Chitinophagaceae bacterium (assembly GCA_903830285.1). GTDB lineage: Bacteria > Bacteroidota > Bacteroidia > Chitinophagales > Chitinophagaceae > CAIQDX01. Next base: position 22,075 of record CAIKTE010000153.1, read on the forward strand.
GATTGATCTCTCCAAACTGCAACCAGCCTGAATTATCATCACCATATCCATGTAATAAATAAACAACGGGATAATTTCTTTCAGAAGTCTCATAATCTGCGGGTAAGTAAACCGTGTAACGCACATCTCTATTTAAGATCGCACTCTTTACTTTTCTGGTTTCCAATACTTTCCCATTTGTTTGTGCATAGGAAAAAAGAGCACTTGTTATCAGCAAAAGAACAATCAGGATTTGCTTGGTCATATTTTTCATATCAAAATCTTTAATCGCATAAAATTAATACCCAATCAATGTAAGATTGAAAACTTGTGAATTTTAGTTTAGATATTTTTTCATCCACTCTACATTTGTCTGCTGTACTTTCAAAATCATTCTCGGTTCTGTAGGCCCATGTGGCTGACGTGGTAACACAAGAAAGCGTACAGGCACTCCTCTTCTTTTCAATGCTTGATAAAATTCCATCCCCTGTGAAAAAGGCACACGTATATCAGCTTCTCCCTGTTCTAATAATACAGGTGTTTGAACATTACCAACATAATATAAAGGAGAATGTTTCAGGTATACATCATAATCTTCCCAAAAATATTTATGATAATAAGAAGGTAAAAATCCGGGTATATCGCTTGTGCCATCCTGACCAACCAGATCAACAACCGGTGCCCCTATCGAAGCTACTTTAAACCGATTGGTATGCCCAACAATCCAACTGCTCATAAAGCCACCATAGCTCCATCCGGCAACTCCCATTCTGGTTGTATCAATAATACCTTTTGCAATTACGGCATCTACACCTGACATCAGATCCTGGTAATCTGCACCACCCCAATCTCTTTCATTCGCTCTTCTGAAATCATTGCCGTATCCGGACGAACCTCTCGGGTTACTTCGTAAAACAACATACCCCATTTCTGCCCATGCTGCAAGAGGATATGCCGCCGAATTGGAAGCAATAAAAGTTTGTGAAAATACCCCTGCAGGGCCACCATGCACATTAAGAATAAACGGATACTTTTTATTGCTGCTGTAGTTTAGCGGATAGGTAATTAATCCTTCCATTTCCTTTCCGTCAACGCTTTTCCATCTGATAATTTCTGTATGCGGTATTGATGAAGATATGATCGCAGAATTGATAGAAGATATTTTTGAAGGATGGTATTGCTCTGCTTTACTAATAAATGCTTCTGCAGGTGTTTGTGCATTTTGTAATAAAAATCCAAGATATCCTGACTTACTGTTATAATCGATAACACTTATAAAATCTGCAGCATCTTTATTCCAATCGATAATGCCCTTAGTGTCAATATTCAATTTATAAATGCGTGCCAGTGTTTTATCGGCATCGGTAACCCAAACATCTTTATTATCTAAACTCCATCCAATTATTCCCGAAATATCTGCATTAGGTGTTTCAGCTAATGTTTTTTGTTCGCCGCCATTAACAGAAATTATTTTTACCAGGTTTTTTCCGGACCAAATAACAGGATTTTCTGAACAGATATAAGCAATCCATTTCCCATCGTTACTGAATTTTGGGGCAGCTTCATTAGCAGCTGTTGAGAGAAAAAGTTTTGTTTCTGAGCTAGAAATATCCGCAATTGAAATGTCACTGTAATTACTAGCATTGGCTAAAGAAGACTTGCCATGACTAAAAACAATAAACTTGCTATCGGGGCTCCAGTTAAAGGAAATTACATTGTAATTTTCTTTTGTAATTAACTGTACCGCTTTTTTGCCGGTGCTGTCATTTTTGATGAGTGAAATAACAAACAACCGGTTTTGCTTATAGTTCTCATCAACAAAATACCAATCATTTTTTGCCTTTGTATTTTTTTCTTCAATGACGGAACCCCCATCAACCTGTATATAAGCAATTGAATGCCCGTCGGGCGCCCATTCAAAATCTGATATATTTGTTTGGGCATCAGTTATTTTCTCGGCTTCACCGCCCGATGGATCAATAATATACAAATTGTTTTTCCCTTCTCTGTTAGACTGAAAAGCGATCCGGGAGCCATCCGGGCTCCACTTTGGGTTCGATGAATTTTTTTCCCCTTTAGTTAACTCAATGGCATTGCTGCCACTGATCGAGGAAAGAAATATATGGTTAATAAACTCACTTTTATCTTCCGTCATCAAAGCCTGGCGTACAGCATACAAAACCTGTTTTCCATCGGGAGATACACGAACAGCAGTTATATTTTTTAACTGTAACATTTGTTCGGGAGACCAAAATGTTTTTGTTTGAGAATAGCTATCAACAAAGAAGCATAATAATAGAAGACCGGTTGTGAATACTTTTTTCATGAGATCAATTTTAAATTAAAAATCGAGCATGTAAAGTAATCCATGAAGGCGAGAAATGCAATGGCAGGGTACAAAAAGTGAATCTTATTTTTTCTTAGAAGTATTTTTTGAATAGCTTAAAATAGCATCAATGGATCTCTGACTTGGAGAAACGCCTTTTTTCTTCAGTTCGTCCATTTGCTTTTTGGTACGCTTCAGCATATTCATCTCTTTTTGAAGTTCGGAGTCGTCCTTCAAAGCATTATCAATAGCCAGTTTCAAAATAGGTGATGCTTCTCCATAGAGGTACAGCATCAGTTGTTCCTGATTAAATTTCTCCATAAAATATTTGAAAGTGCAATAGTAAATATACTGCTTTCGGAGGGTAATGACGGAGGTCCTAATAGAAACGGTTACTCTTCAATTTTATTGTTACACTATTGTTTTTTTGTATCGGCTACAGGTTGTTCAATGATAAAAACATCTTCCCCGTCTTTTTTCATCATATAATGTTCTCGAGCAAATTTTTCAAGTGCAGCGGGGTTATTCTGCAGATCGGTCAGGTCTTTTTTGGCTTTTTCGATCTCCTGCTGGTAGTAATGCTTTTTATTTTCCAGTTCTTTTAACTTTTGTTTTTGTTCCCGCACATAAAACAGATCACGTTGATCGAAGAATAACATCCACACAATAAAAAAGCATATCGCGAGCAGATATTTATTGGTAAGAATGGAAAATGTTCGCTTCATGGTTCAAAAATAAAGTTCATGGTTCAAAGCGCATAGGAATTGGTTTACACAGGTGTTAGTAACCTGCAAACAAAAACGATACGCATGAACCATGAACTATAACGAAAACGTTGTAATTAAATTACTTCGTGAATTTTAATTTTTTGCCCGGAAAAACACCAGTGCTTCCCAATGCTTCTTCAATACGGATCAACTGATTGTATTTTGCGATACGGTCAGTACGTGAGGCAGAACCTGTCTTGATCTGTCCGCAATTCAATGCTACAGCCAAGTCAGCGATCGTTGTATCTTCTGTTTCACCGCTTCTGTGACTCATGATGGTATTATAACCATTGTTCTGAGCCAGACTAACAGCATTGATGGTTTCAGTAATTGAACCAATCTGGTTCACTTTCACCAATAAAGCATTACCAACACCGGTATCAATACCCTGCTGTAAACGTTTTACATTGGTAACAAACAGATCATCACCTACCAACTGAATTTTCTTTCCTAAAGTATCAGTCAATAATTTCCATCCTTTCCAGTCATCTTCTGCCATACCATCTTCAATTGAAACGATCGGATAATTCTTTACCCAATTAGCCCAATAGTCAACCATCTTTTCGCTGCTTAATTTCTTACCGTCTGATTTATGGAAATGGTATACTTTTTTCACACTGTCATACATTTCACTGACAGCAGGATCCATTGCAATAGCAACCTGTGTTCCGGTCTTAAAGCCTGCCGCACCAATTGCAGTTAATACTGTATCGATGGCTTCTTCATTACTTTGAATGTTTGGTGCAAATCCGCCTTCATCACCAACATTGGTACTGAATCCTTTTTTCTTTAAAACAGATTTCAGTGCATGAAATATTTCAACACCCCAACGTAAACCTTCACTGAAAGAAGGAGCACCAACCGGCATTACCATGAATTCCTGAAAATCTATCTTATTATCTGCGTGAGCACCACCATTTAAAATGTTCATCATTGGAACAGGCAATGTTTTTGCATTGGTACCGCCCACATAGCGATACAATGGTAAACCTGCTTCTTCAGCACCTGCTTTTGCAACAGCCATACTCACTGCTAATATTGCATTGGCTCCTAATTTTCCTTTGTTGGGTGTGCCATCTAAATCGATCATTGCCTGATCGATCGCAGCCTGTTGGGAAACATCATAACCAATAATTCCTTCAGCAATAATATCATTTACATTCTTTACTGCTTTTAATACGCCTCTTCCCAAATATTTTTTCTTATCACCATCACGTAATTCTACTGCTTCGTGAATACCTGTGCTGGCTCCGCTTGGCACTGCTGCACGGCCTAATGCACCATCGTCTGTTATTACATCTACTTCTACAGTAGGGTTACCGCGACTGTCTAAAATTTGTCTGGCATGTACTTCAATAATGTAACTCATGATTGCTTGTTTTTTAATGAATAGATTGAATATATAAGAATGACTTTATCATTAATAATTTTCGCTGCAAAATTAATACAGACTGAATTTTTACAAGATGACTATTATCATTGTTTGAAAGTAAGTTCTCTGAAAACCTCTTCCAGACTCTGTGTTTCGGTTTGCAAAGAAACGATATTCAGGTTGTGTTGCAAAGAAAGCAGCAAGAGTTGTTTACGAACCATTTCGGGGTTATTGTTTTGGATACTGAACCGGAAAGGCTGTATCTCGCTTATTTTCTGCACATGATCCAATGTTTCCAACCAACCTAACTGAATAGCAGCATCAAATTGTACTGTAACGGTTTGAGCAGCTTTATTGACCATTTGCAGATGGGCAACTGTATCATCGGCAACAATTCTTCCTTTATTGATGATGATCACTCTGTCGCAAACAGCCTGCACTTCCTGTAAAATATGCGATGAAAATAAAACCGTTTTGGTCTGACCCTGACTTTTAATGACGTTTCTTATTTCAATGATCTGATTGGGGTCTAAACCACTGGTAGGTTCATCCAGGATCAATACTTCGGGATCATGTATCAAAGCTGCAGCCAAACCAACACGTTGTTTGTATCCTTTTGACAGCTGCGAGATCTTTTTCTTTTGTTCAATTTGCAATCCGGTCAATTCAATAACCCTTGCGATTGCAGATTCACGATTAACGATTGCATGAACCCCTGCTATGAATTGCAAATATTCCTTCACATACATATCGGAATACAAGGGATTTGATTCGGGCAAGTAGCCGATCTTCTTTTTTATTCCAACAGGGTATTCTTGTACATCCATTCCGCAAACCTTTACGGTACCTGCATCCTGCGCCAAATAGCCGGTAATGATCTTCATCGTAGTGCTTTTACCTGCCCCATTAGGACCAAGAAAGCCTACGATCTCGCCTTTATTGATCGTGAAAGAAATATCATTCACTGCTTTCTGTTCGCCATATTGTTTTAATAACCCCCGAACTTCAATAGACATGCTACTTTTATTTGTGCGAAAATAGCATTAAAAACAAAGAAGGCTTTGTTTCTGCTATTAAACAAAATACAAAACCTTCCTTTCAAAAAAACCGGTACCGGTTATCGTTTAAACGAAAAGTTGAATGAAATAATGTTAGAGTTTAAGTCAGTTGTTTGGGTATAATGTCCATACCTTATTTCCAAAGAACTTATGGCAGATTTCCAAACACCTCCTGGTGGAGCTGTTCGAATTCCTACGCCAAAATAATTACTGCTAAATGCAGAATACGCATAGTTGCTTGTGTAATAAGTGTCTTTTGCCGTATGCCCTTCATAAGGTGAGAAGTATTTTGCAGCTGTTTGCGTATAATATCTGTAGAACGGTGAAACAGAAAGGAATGGCGTTATTTTAATTGGGACTTCTATACTTGCCGTATGTGCAGTTATTCCCCAATCATCCGTATAATATCTGTAATAAGTTCTCAAAATAACATTCTCGCTTAGGAAAAAATTCAACCGAAATCCAACAGGTAGTTTAAACCGCAGGTTGGGTAAATTTTCTACATGAACAGTTCCATCAGCAAAATAGACCCTGTGAAAAGGCAATGATAATAAACCATTTTGAGCTACAGCATCCAGCAATAAACTTCCCTGAATACTCTTATTCACGATTTGAGAATATGCAAGAGAGCCTGTGTAGGTATATCTTGGTGACGAAGGAATAGAACTGCTACCACCACCACTACTGGCTGATGTAACTGCCTGTGCTGTTACCGGTCTTAATTCTGAAGGATATATCAATTTCACTTTATCGAAGTAGGCTGTTATTTTAGTACTTAGTTCACCCCCATGTCCAATTTTATGAGAATAGTTGGCATCTATTCCAAATGAATGATAATTAAATTCTGAAGAATAATATAGTCCGATCCCTTTTATTGTCCCTTTCTTATTTTCTTCAGAATAATTGATGTAAGGGTATACTCTTGTTCCACCGGTATTGGATGCTCCGCTTTTATTTACATAAGCTGATGATGCGGCGGTGTGATAATCAATCCCCAACCCTGCAGTAAGTGTGTACTTATACCCATCTAAATCGCTTCCAGTAAACTTGAGATCGATGCCATTGGATATATCAGTAACCTTCTCTGTACCTATGCCTCCGGTCACGGCCGAGTGATCACCATTTTGATGATAATAACTCGAAACAAGATTTATTTCATCCAGACTCAAAGGTTTTTCTATGTATGTCGGTGCCTCATCTTTTACAACCGCTTTTGTTGAATCCTTTTTAACAGCGGACTGAGAAAAAGCATGAAGTAACAATAGATAAAGTCCTATAACTGTTAAGCAAATTCTTTTCATGTTGATGATGCTTTATATCCAATACTATTTGCCCATATCATGTTTATTTGATGCACAAAACATGAATTGCAAAAAGTAAATCAATTATTTAAATTTTAGTTCAAAGGAGATCACATCCGAAACGAGATCTGTTGTTTGCGAATAATGTCCGTATCTCATTTCTAATGAATTCAGGTTCTGCCAGCCAAATACTCCTTTGGGCGGTGCGATCCTGAACCCCATACCAAAGAAATTGCTTTGAAAAGCCGCTAATGAATAATTGCTGGTATAATACTGTTCATTGGCATTATGCATTCCATAAGGCGCAAAATATTTTGCTGCTGTTTGCTGATAATACCGGTAAAATGGAGAGATCGAAAAGAAGGGTGTTATTTTAATCGGGACCTCCAGACTTGCAGTATGCGAGGTTATTCCCCAATCATCCATATAGTATCTGTAATAGGTTCTGACAATAATTTTATCCCCCATAAAATAATTCAAGCGAAAGCCAATGGGTATTTTAAATCTTGATGAGGGAAGGTTTTCGATGGTATCTTTTCCGTTAGAAAAATATACGCGGTGAAAGGGTAAGCCCAGATATCCGTTCTGTCCAACTACATCCAACATGAATGCCAACTGCAAACGCTTATTCACTATCTGAGAATAAGATAATGAACCCGTAAAAGTATTTCTCGGGCTGGTAGGAAGATGTTTTTCACCACCCTTGCTAGTTGTTGTACCTCCGGTTGTCAAAGTTGTTGTTCTGCCGCTTGCAGTAGTTACTATGATCGTTCCGCTGGGTGTTACGGTAGTTACAGAAGGAGGAATAAATTCTGAAGGATAGATCATTGTTACTTTATCAAAATAGGCTTGTGCTTTTGCACTGAATTCGCCGTTCCTGTTTTTTGTTTTTTGTGAGAAATGAATATCTGCCCCAATTGATTTGTAATTATATTCAGTTGAATAATATGAACCGATCCCAAAACTGCTTCCTTTCTTTTCATTCTCAACTGTCCAGTCAAGTGATGGATAAATTCTGCTGCCGTCGGTTTTTGAAGCACCTGTTTTAGAAACATATGCTGCTGAAGCTGAAGTATGATGATCCAAACCCAAACCTGCCAGCAAAGTATGTTTATGCTGGGTCTTGTCCCATGCAACAAATTTCAATTCAATCCCATTAGACAGATCGGTCACTTTTTCGGTACCGATCCCGCCGGTTACTGCAGAATGGTTCCCGTCCTGCTTATAATAACTGGAAACAATATCCACTTCATCCAAACGCAATGGTTTGGATTTATATGTGCTGCTGTCATTTGAAGACTGCGAAAAAGCATTGAGGAATAAAATGTATAATCCTATGACCGTTAAACAGATTTTTTTCATGTTGATCTGATTCTGATAGTTCGAATAAATTAGTTACAACCGCAACCGCCGCCGGTCTTACCACCATTGGCTCCGGAAGCACCTTCACGGTAAGATTGAAAATTCAATTCGTTCTTTTCAACCTTTCTGTTTGACAATGCCATTTCAGAATCATTCAATTTGTTCTTTTGATACTCTTTTACGTTTACGCAGGAAGTAAGTGAAGCAATAAATAATATTGCTGATACCGTTTTAATCAAGGGTTGCTTTTTCATGATAGTTCTATTTATTGATACGAATATTTTTTGAAGTGAACATTTTATTATCATCATCAATGATGATCACTTCTATATCTTTTATCTGATTGATCATATCTAATCCTGCCTGTACTCCCATGATCGTAACAGGCGTTGCCATTGCATCTGCTATCTCTGCATTTTTAGTGATGACCGTAACACTTTTTATTCCTGTTACGGGAAGTCCCGTTCTTGGATTTATAGTGTGCGAATATTTTTTCCCATCTATAAGGATATACTTTTCATAGTTGCCCGATGTTGCAACAGCCAGACCAGTTATTTTCATAAAAGAAAATACCTGGTCTTTTATATTCGGATTGGCAATACCAATGGTCCACTCTTCGCCATTCGGCTGAAATCCCCATGCAGTAAGATCTCCGGATGCATTCACAATGCCACTTTCAACACCCATTTCCTGCATGACCTTCTTTGCCATTTCTGCTGCATACCCTTTACCGATTCCTCCAAAACCAATACGCATTCCTTTTTCTTTCAGCAAAACTGTTTTCCTTTCATTATCTAATATGATATTCCTGTAATTGATCAAACGAACCATTGCTTTCGCCGTTTCTTTATCAGGTAAAGCCTTCATATTCGTATCAAAATTCCAGAGGCTTTTATCGATCGAACCATAACTGATATCAAAAGCGCCTTGTGTAATATTTGAAATTCTGATGGAACGTTCTATTAATTGAAATGTTTCATCACATACTTCAACTGCTTCGATCCCAGCATTCCGATTGATCAGGTTTGTTTCGCTATTATCGTTGTAAGTCGTTAATAGTTTTTCAATTCTTTTTATTTCATTGACAGCTGCATCGATTCTTGTGTTAGCCCAACTCTCCTCCTCAGCTACGGCGCTGATCTCAAAATGGTTGCCCATTAATTTTGTGCCTATCTTAAATACTTGCTTTGGTTTCATGCAAATCATTTATCGGCATCAATGACAGATCTCATTTCTTCCACAAACTGATCAGCTGTTATTTTAGGAAAGCCTTCCCACTGTTTCAATACTTTGCCATTTTCATTTAGTAAAACCGTAAATGGAAAACTGCCTTTAGAATTATATTGGTCTGCAATGGCATCATTTATTTTTTGCTGGTTTGCAGGCAATTGATTTTTCTTAAGCCTTGGAAAATCTGCATTTACCAAAACAAGGCTGGTTTCAGCAAATTGCTGAAACTGTTCGCTGTCAAAAATCTCTTTGTGCAATCTGATGCAAGGACCACACCAATCCGAGCCCGAAAAATTAAGAAGGATATGTTTATGCTCTTTTTGAGCAAGTGTTTTTGCCTCATCCAACGTTTTATGCCAACCCGTGAAAGACATAAAAAAAAGCGATATACATAATAAAAGGCTTGTTCTCATAATAGAGATATTTTAATAACTATACAAGTTTAAACATTAAAGAGTTAAAATAAACCCAACCCGTTGCATATAAAGGCTCGATTAACAAGTAATTAACGCAGAAATTGTTAATATTATAAAAGGATATTATCTGACATAGGGCATTAGTTCCACTAGTTGTTTATATAGCCCTGCAAGCAGCAAACTATAATTAAGTACAATTACAGATCCTGGATCTCCACTATTACTCATAGTAAGATCCCTTCGTTGAGTAACGAAAGATGAACGAAGGATGGACGAATCATCCCTGTACATATACCGAAGGTATCCTTTACCTGAATTACTGAAAGGCAATACCCACTTTTCGTTCTGTAAGTCTGTCTTTTATCTCATCCAGAATTGCCGGATCATCAATGGTTGAAGGAACAGTGAATGGTGCTCCATCTGCCATCATACGCATGGTCTTACGCAAGATCTTACCACTTCTTGTTTTCGGTAATCGTTTCACCAATAATGCATTTCTGAAGTATGCAACCGCACCGATCTGATCTCTTACCAATTGCACCAATTCATTTTCCAGTTCCAATTCTTCATTATGGTGATTATCCTTCATCACTAATAAACCAATGGGTCTTTGTCCGCGTAACTCATCCGCAATACCGATCACTGCACATTCTGCAATGGCAGGGTGGCGGGCTATAATTTCTTCCATTTCGCCGGTGCTTAAACGATGACCGGCAACATTGATCACATCATCGATCCTTCCCATGATAAAGAAATAACCTTCTTTATCTAAATGACCGCCATCACCTGTTAAATAGTATCCCGGAAAATGATAGAGATAAGATTCCTTGAACCATTCGTCATTTTTCCATAAAGTAGGTAAGCATCCCGGAGGTAATGGTAATTTAACGGCAACAAAACCTTCTTCATTATCTACCGTGATCACTGATCCGTCATCTTCCAATATTCTCACATCGAATCCGCAAATAGGTTTACCGGCGCTTCCTGCTTTTGCAGGCATTTGTTCAATGCCTGTCATGATGCCCAACATCGGCCAGCCGCTTTCTGTTTGCCACCAATGATCGATAACCGGGATTTGCAAAAGATCATTCACCCAGTGATAGGTTGCGGGATCGCAGCGCTCTCCTGCAAGGAATAATGTTTTAAGATGTGAGAGATCTTTATTCTTCATCAATAAGCCATCGGCATCTTCTTTTTTAATGGCACGAATAGCAGTGGGTGCCGTGAACATGGCTTTTACTTTATGTTCAGCTGCCACACGCCAGAATTCGCCTGCATCAGGCGTTCTTACCGGTTTCCCTTCAAATAAGATAGTACTGCATCCCTGGATCAACGGTGCATAAACAATATAACTATGACCAACAACCCAGCCCACATCACTGGCTGCCCAGAACACATCACCTGCTTCAACATTGTAAATATTTTTCATGCTGTATTTTAATGCAACAGCATAACCACCCGTATCTCTAACAATGCCTTTAGGTTTACCCGTTGTACCGGAAGTATATAATACATACAGTGGATCGGTTGATAGTAATGATACATAATCCGCCGGAGCTGATCTTTGCATGAGTTCCTGCATATCAATATCTCTTTCATTGCTCATCTCCGATGATAATCCTTCTCGCTGATAAATGATCACATGTGCAGGTTTATGAAATGCTTCCATGATAGCATGATCCACCAATGGTTTATACGCAATGCGTTTATCAAATTCGATCCCATAAGATGCGGAAATGATCGCCTTTGGTTCGGCATCATCAATTCGGATGGATAATTCATGAGGTGCAAATCCGCCAAATACCACAGAATGAATGGCACCGATCCTTGCACATGCCAGCATTGAAATAACAGCCTGTGGGATCATGGGCATATAAACAACTACGGTATCGCCTTTACCGATCCCCAATTCCTGTAAACCTCCGGCAAGTTTGGCCACTTCATCACGCAGCTCAATGAAATTATATTTGCGGATAGTTTTTGTTACGGGTGAATCATAGATCAATGCCGTTTGTTCGCCCCTGCCTTCTTCAATATGATAATCCAGGCATAAATATGAAATATTCAATTTCCCATCTTCATACCATCTATATAAACCTTGGTCGTTTTTATTTAAGATGGTTTTAGGGAATTCGAACCATTTAATATGTCTTGCCTGTTCTGTCCAGAATTCAACCGGCTTTGCAATACTTTTTTTATACTCTGTTTCATAAGCCAGCTTTACAACAAGTTCAGATTTATTGAGCAGGTCATTTACCTGTTGCATTAAATTCTTTGTGCTGAATGGTTTGCTGATATATAATTCCGCCCCGAGATCATATCCCTTTTTAATATCTGCTTCTTTTGTTTTGGCAGAGAGGAAAACAACTTTGCAATGTTCTAAAGACGGGGTACGTTTGATGTACTCACAAATGGCATATCCATCCACATCGGGCATCATGATATCGAGCAATATCAGATCAGGCATATATTGATTCACTGCACTGAGAGCTTCGGATCCATTGCGTGCGATCATGACCTGGTAGCCGCTTTTCTTCATTAAAAACTCGAGCGACATTAATATATACGGATCATCGTCTACCACTAAAACTTTGTGTTGTGAGTTCATAGTTCTATGCTTTAAGAGTTTGGATATGTTGTTTGATGCGGTATTTCTACAATAAAATTGGCCCCCTTACCTTCTACACTTTCCACCCATATTTTTCCCTGATGCATTTCTACAATTCTTTTACAGATCGCTAATCCCAGTCCGCTGCCTTCGGGTTTTTTCAATGTTTGATTTTTGGCCTGAAAGAATTTATCGAAAATGAGTTCATGTAATTCGGCAGGGATCCCTAAACCATCATCCTTCACAGAAATGCGATAGATATTGTTATGATAAAATGCATCTATCTCAATATTTTTCTTGGCATGTTTAATGGCATTGGAAGTTAAATTATAAAACACCTGTGAGATGAGATCGATATCGCCTTCCATCAAAGGCATTAATGTTTGCAGATTAAAATGTAAATGCAATTGTTTTTCTTTCAATAATTGCTTGGCGCTATCTTCAATTTCGTACAATACTTCTGCAATATCGATGGCAGTTAGATTCAATTTCGATCTGCCGCTTTCATAACGTTCCAGATTCAATACCTGTGTGATCAAGTGGCTCAATCTTTCTGTTTCTTTGATGATGGCACCCAGATATTCATTCTTTTGTTGATCAGGTATATCGGGATTATCATGAACAATTTCACTTAATGCACGGATAGAAGTTAAAGGTGTACGTAACTCATGCGTAACAGTATACAGGAATTCATCCTTCATTTCATCGATCTGTTTCAATTGCTGATTCGCGATGCGTAATTCTTCTGTGGCTTTGCTTAATTCGATCGATTTTCTGCGCAGTTCTTTATTTGTTTCTTTCACGATCTGGCTTTCACGCAAAATATTCAGCACTTCATCGATACTCAATTCTTCTTCTTTCACAACACTCTTTACCATGATACGCGCAGAAGCAGAGCCGATAGCACCTGCGAGCATTCGTTCTGCAAAATTCACTAAAGCCGGTTCGGCTTTTCCAGATTCATTCAAATTAATATTATGTCTTCGGGCATACCCCTGTAATAATTGATTGGTCCTTTCAGTGCCGATAAAATTATATAGCAATGTTTTCAGATCGGGTATATAAGCTGTTCCTTTCCAGATCACCGAACCTTCTGAAGCCTGTGTTGAATGTTTATACACATCTACAAACATTTCTGCCTGATACACTTCCTGCGATCTTCTTTCTGTGAATAAAGAAATCCCGATAAAAAAAATGGTATTGAGAAAAAGGCTCCAGAAGAAACCATGTGTCACAGCATCAAAACCATTCATGCCAAACAGTGCCAATGGTTTTAAAAAGTGAAGATGAAATAATCCATCATTTAAAATAGAATCACCAATGATGCCCGCGCCTACTATGTAGGGAATGACCAATGTATAGAACCAGACAACAAAGCCGATCAAAATAGCCGTGAGTGCTGCATTCTTATTGGCCTGTTTCCAATATATCCCGCCAATGATGGCCGGTGCAAATTGTGCCACTGCAGTAAATGATACCAATCCGATCGACACAAGTGAATATTTTTCTGCGATCGTTCTGTCATACACATACGCCAATAAAATAATTACTATGATGCTCAGTCGTCTGCTGTTGATGATGAAGCTTCGTATATTTTTATCTAAATTTTTCTTGAATGATGATGAAAGTGACAATAAAGTGGGCATCACTATATTGTTACTGATCATGGTACTTAATGCGATCGTTTCAACAATGATCATACTGCTTGCTGCAGAAAATCCGCCGATATACACCATCACCGTTAACCAGGTTTTATGTGCCTGCAGTGGTAATGCCAAGACATACGTATCGGCATTTACGGGTTGTCCGCTGAAAATAATCGAACCGCCAAAAGCAATGGGGATCACGAATATATTGATCACAAATAAATACAAAGGAAACAACCACATGGCTTTATTTAAATCCTGTTCCTGCACATTTTCAACAACAGATATCTGAAATTGTCTGGGAAGAAACAATACGGCCAGCATAGATAGAAGCATCATGGCGAACATCTGGACATACATATTGCTATCATGTACAGTGAACAGTTTTTGAAGAGATGGAATTTGTTCAGCTCTGTGCATCACGTCTCCGAAACCATTGAATAAAAAATAAGTAACGAATATTCCTGCCACTATGAAAGCAACAATTTTAATGATAGATTCAAATGCAATGGCGGCAACCATTCCTTCATGCTTCTCTGTTGCATCCACACTTCTTGTCCCGAAAAATATTACGAATACCGAAAGGCCGATCGCGATATATAATGTATTGTCTTTTAAAATATTTGCCCCTGTTTGCAAAGCACGTGCATTGCCTGTTACTATTTCAATACTGCTGCTGATGGCTTTTAATTGAATGGCGATATAGGGTATGATCCCGATCACACATAACAATGTGACCACAATACCGAGTGAAATGTTTTTTCCATACCGTGTAGAAATAAAATCTGCAATGCTTGTAATACGTTGCATTTTGGAAATGCGGATGATCTTTCGCAATAAAAGCCAGAACAATGGGGCCATTAGGGTTGGACCCAGATAAATAAATAAAAACTCAATGCCTGTAGCAGTGGCGCGTCCTACACTTCCAAAAAAAGTCCATGCCGTGCAGTATACAGCCAATGACAATGCATAGATGTATGGGTTATTGATGATGCTCTTTTTTCGGGTTGCTCGGTATTCGGCATAATACCCTACTCCAAATAGAAGCAAGAGGTATAATACAGAAAATATGATCACCAGATAGTTACTCATCTTTATTGGATCTTGTTTTTTTTCTGTTGGTATCGGCTACCAGCCAAGTAAGAAAAATAGCTGCAAACCAAAAAATAAAAATGTAAAAATAGAATTGAGGGATGCCTGCAATAAGATCAGAGCCATTGGCCATTTTTAAAAATGGGAAACTGAACAAGAGCATAAAAAGAATGCTGATAAAAAATAATTTCTGTTCTTTCAGTTTCTCTTTCATATGACGAGTTTACTGCTTTACATGCAAAATCTAATTGTTAGTCTTTTATTGGGAATCGAAAAATAATAGACTGACTCATTTCATCCAAAAAAGGTAATACTGATCAAGACCAACATCAATGATAATTATCATCTTTATTGGCTCGACCAGTATTACCGGCTGTTCTAAGGGTTACAATGGTTTTGCATCATAATCATCGAGCTCTTCGCTCACTTCAGGAAGATGATCATAATTTCCTTCCAATGCGTATAAGCCAAAAAGTATGAATCCTATAGCGATCGGATAAAAGACTCCGATAAAAACTCCCCATTGGATCTGTGTATCGATACCGGGTTTATCATGAATTTGGGAAGTTGCAGTCTGCAACAGGTAATGAATTGCCAAAGGCCCTAAAATAACCCAAACTAAACCCATGTATTTTTTTAATGCATTCATATTATTTATTTTTTATTGTAAGAATAATTTGTTTAACGGTTTACTTCCGGATCAATTTTATTATTGATATAGATCGCTCCGATAATCATACAAACTGTTGCAACAATTATTGGATACATTAACCCTGCAACTTTATTATCTGTATAGATCAATGCAAGTAATGTTGCAATGAACGGAGTTAATCCTCCAAATACACCGTTACCAATATGATAAGGCAATGACATGGATGTATAACGGATCTTTGTTGGGAACAATTCAACAAGGAATGCCGCAATAGGACCGTACACCATTGTTACATACAGGATCAGGATAAATACAACACCCACCATTTTCCAGTAATCACTGCTACTGATCGTTTTTGAGATCGCTACAATTGGTTTCTTGGTAGTTTTACCCGGAGTTGAATAGGCAGTATCTGTTTTTGTTAGTATCTGACTCATTCCATCAGTATAAAATGTTTTCGTAACAACTTTACGAATAGAGTCGGTTGTGGATGCAATTAAAGTAACTGTTGTTTTTACTTCTTTCTTCTCAACGATCTCTGTTTTATTTTTAATATCAACAGTATCATACAAATTAGTGAAGAGATAATTATAAGACAGCACTGCGAGCAACATACCGATGATCATGATCCATTTACGTCCGATCTTATCGCTCAATGACGCAAATACAACAAAGAAAGGTGTTGCAAATAAGATAGCCCATATAATAACAGTACGTGATTGATCAAACTCGACTTTACATACATTCTCAATGAATGATTGTGCGTAGAATTGGCCGGTATACCAAACAACACCTTGTCCCATGGTAGCACCAAACAAAGCCAGTAAAACCATTTTTAAATTGGCTTTGTGACCAAAACTTTCTTTCAAAGGATTGATGGAAGTTTTCCCTTCAGATTTCAGTTTTGCATATAAGGGAGATTCCTTCATTTTCAATCTGATATAGATAGATACCACTACCAAAATAATGGAGATCAGGAAGGGAATTCTCCATCCCCAATCATTGAATTTGGCAATTGATTTAGCAGGATCAGCATCCAGCATGTGACGAGTTAATAATATCACACCTAATGAAATAAACAGGCCCAATGTTGCCGTAGTTTGAATCCATGAAGTAAAAAATCCTCTTCTGTGAGCCGGTGAATGTTCTGCAACATAAGTAGCAGCACCGCCATATTCTCCACCCAATGCCAAACCTTGTATCAAACGAAGGACTAATACGAGTATGGGTGCTAAAAACCCAATATGGTCATAATTAGGGATACAACCAATCGCAAAAGTTGAACCGCCCATTAATACCAGTGTTAAGAGAAATGTGTATTTACGTCCCACCAGATCTCCTAATCTTCCAAACACCAAAGCGCCGAAGGGTCGAACGATGAAACCTGCAGCGAATGTTGCCAAGGTAGACAGCAAAGCTGCTGTAGGATTGGTTTTTGGGAAAAATTGATTTGCAATTACAACGGCAAGACTTCCGAAAATATAGAAATCATACCATTCGATTAAGGTTCCTAAAGATGATGCTCCGATCACCTTCCAGATACCTTTTGTTTCGTTGTTGTTATCCATGTGGCAAGTTTTGGTTTTGAATGATTAAGATAAGGTTTTAGAATGAGTATACTGTTATAAACAAGAATCTTGTATTGGTAACAGAAGTCGTGGTGCCAGCAACTTTTCCGTCACTGCCGGCAGTGCCATAGGTAGCATTGGTTATTTCTACTTCTGTGCCGAATCTGAATTTACCTGCAACAAAATCCATTCTCGGAGATACACGCAATACATTGTCGATAGATGCTGCACCCGCAGCTACTGATCTTGCATAGGATGCAACAGCACCGGTAGCAGAAGCGCCCTCATTTTTTGCATAGCCAAAGAATAAACCAGGAATTACTTTCTTTCCTGTTCCTGCAAGTTCAAACCAATAAGAAGTAACGCCCATGGGTTTATAAGTTACGTTTAAAGCCGTACCATATGCCAGATAACCGCCAAACATTAATTGATCATACAAATTTTGACCTGCAACAAATTCAGCTTTTACAATCACATCTTTTGTTGACAGTTTTGCGTAAGCTTCAAATGTTGTACTATTTACTTTTTCATCGGTAGCTACAGTAGTTGTACCTGATACGGCTTTTAATGCAGGGCGTAATGATTTATAATCAATTGCTGCACCTGCTAAAAATGTTTTGCTCTTAAATTGCAATTGTGCATGCAGGTTTGGGATCACTGCGTCATTGATAAATGTTTGGGATGCGGCGGCAGCACCTAATGCGATACCTGTGCTGGAGCCCGGGCTTGTAAATGCTTCTATTTGTGAAACTGCAGCTAGTATCAAACTAAGTTGACTGCTCAATTTTTGTGTTAATCGAATCTGCGGATTACGGGCAAATGGCTGAAAGGGCATACCCGTATTAAAACTCACTGTTCCCGGAAAGCAATCAGTAACAAACAAGGGGTGCCAGTATTGTCCAAAACCTAATTGTGTAGTTTTCCAATCTAATTTGGCATACGCATGGCGTAAACGAAATACGTTCTCATTACCATTGGCATTACCAAAAAATTCACCTTCAAATATCCCAGATGTTTTAGCTCCGAATGCATCCGGCCCTGTAATATTTCCAGTCAAACGAGTGCTGATCGAACTCATCGTAAAAGATGGTGCCGCATTAATGTCTTTGCCGTTGGCATCCAAAGAAACATTCGTAGGATATAAAAGCAATTCACCCTGATTGGCGGGCCTTGCTGAAGTTACCTGTCGAGTATCATAGTATACATCGTTGCGTAAAAAGCCGGAAAATTTAATTCCCCATGTTGATGAGGGGTCAGGTTTTTTTTCAGCGGGTTTGGTTTCAGTGGGTCCTGATGCAGTTTGTGCATTTACTAAACCCACAGCCAGCATCGTGAATACAGGGAAGAAAAGAGAAATTTTTTTCATGGCAAGCAATTTTAGTTGTAATAAGGGTTAAGAAATCGTTCACCGAACCTAAAGAGTTTGGCGATGATTACTTGCTTGCCAGGTATAGATACGGTAATTGTATACTAAAAACCTGCTTTTGAAAGGGGCTAATTATGAGAAGTGCTATATATTTTTTAATCTTTCCCACTTTATCATCATGTATTTATCTCCCAACTCTGTTATCATCATTCCAGAGTTCCTTAAATTGAGTGGATTAGCCATAAACGTTGACAATTCTGTTAGGGTAAGCACTTTATAGGTAGGATGATAATCATAGTTTTCCGGTGCTTTTATTTTATACTTTTTCACCCAATTCATTACACTCACATGGCTAACACCGAGAATTCGTTCGATCTCCCTATAAGTTACCCCTTCAATGTGCAGTTGCAATGCCTTGATCACATAATACGGGTCGATGCTTTTGCCCTCTTTTTCAACCGAAAAATGATACATACATTTTTTGCAATGATAGCGCTGTCTCTCTTTCACAATACCACTTTTAGTGATCTCATCGCTTTTACAACGTGGGCAAAATCGCATCTTCATAAGGGCAAGTTATAAGGGTTAATATACTAAATTAGCAAGAATATACTAAATTAGCAAATTATAGTTTTTAAATAATTGCTGTAATAAATTTTCTGCTTTACTTAGAGTGTCCTTAAAAATGATTGCTATGTCATACCCTTATCAAATCACTAACATTGAACAGTACCATCGTGATTACAAACGCAGTATTGAAGATCCTGCTGAGTTTTGGTCAACTATTGCTGAACATTTTACATGGAAGAAAAAGTGGCATACCACACTTAATTGGAATTTCTCCGAACCCAAAATAGAGTGGTTCAAAGGTGCCAAACTGAATATCACAGAAAATTGTCTGGACCGACATCTGGAAAAATTCGGAGATACCCCAGCCTTAATATGGGAACCCAATGATCCTGATGAACATCATCGCATTCTCACTTACAGAAAATTATATGAAAAAGTTTGTCAATTCTCGCATGTTCTTAAAAACAATGGCGTAAAAAAAGGTGATCGCGTTTGTATTTATATGGGGATGATCCCTGAATTGGCAATCGCTGTTTTAGCCTGCGCAAGAGTTGGAGCCATTCATTCTGTAGTGTTCGGTGGTTTCTCTGCACAAAGTATCGCAGATCGTTTATACGATGCACAAGCAGAGTATATTGTTACCTGCGATGGTGCTTATCGCGGACAAAAAGACATTCCGCTCAAAAGCGTAATAGATGATGCGTTGATCGGAAACAGGATCGTTAAAAAAGTGATCGTTACTACCAGAACAAGAACGCCGGTTTCCATGATAAAAGGAAGAGATCTGTGGTGGGAAGATGAAATAAAAAAAGTAGAAACCTTAGGATTAACCGATTTCCCTGCAGAAGAAATGGATGCAGAAGATCCACTATTTATTTTATATACATCCGGATCTACAGGAAAACCAAAAGGAGTTGTGCATTCCTGTGCGGGTTACATGCTGTTTACCACTTACACTTTTGTAAACGTGTTTCAATATCAGCAGGGAGATATTCATTTTTGCACTGCCGATATTGGCTGGATCACCGGGCATAGTTATATATTATACGGTCCCCTGAGTGCAGGCGCAACAACCTTAATGTTTGAGGGCGTTCCTACCTGGCCTGATGCCGGAAGATTCTGGAACATCATTGATAAATTCAAAGTGAATATCTTATATACTGCACCAACTGCCATTAGAAGTCTGATGGGCTTTGGTTTGGGGCCTGTTCACGGTCATGATCTCAGCAGCCTGAAAGTTTTAGGGACTGTTGGTGAACCCATCAATGAAGAAGCATGGCATTGGTATGATGAACATATCGGCAAGAAAAAATGCCCGATCGTTGATACCTGGTGGCAAACAGAAACAGGTGGTATTTTAATTTCAAATCTTGCAGGCATCACTCCTTCAAAACCATCTTTTGCAACATTGCCATTACCCGGTGTTCATCCGATATTAGTAGATGAAAACGGTAAAGAAGTGGAAGGAAATAATGTAAGCGGAAACCTTTGTATCAAATCGCCATGGCCATCAACCATCCGCACAACATATGGTGATCATGAAAGATGCAAAACAAATTATTTCGCAACTTATCCTAATTTATATTTTACAGGTGATGGCGCATTAAGAGATGAAAATGGTTTTTACAGAATAACAGGACGTGTGGATGATGTATTAAATGTAAGTGGTCACCGTATTGGAACTGCTGAAGTTGAAAATGCAATTAATATGCACGCCAATGTGGTGGAAAGCGCTGTAGTAGGCTACCCGCATGATATTAAAGGGCAGGGTATTTATGCATTTGTTATTTATCAGGGTTCTCATGCACAAAACACACATGGTACGGCTGAAATGATCAGAAAAGATATTCATCAGACTGTTTCAAGGATCATTGGTGCTATAGCAAAGCCCGATAAAATTCAATTCGTAAGCGGTTTACCTAAAACCAGAAGCGGAAAGATCATGCGAAGGATCTTGAGAAAGATAGCCGAAGGGGAAACAGAAAATCTAGGTGATATTTCTACATTATTGGATCCGGGTGTAGTGGAAGAAATTAAAAATGGAAAATTATAATTGGTCAAAAAATAAAAGGCGATGAAAAATTTCATCGCCTTTTTTATTATTAAAACTGCTTCTTATTTTTTCAAAGCAACTCTGTATAAGGTTGATCCCATCAGTGCAAAAAAAGCAACGCCCAGAACAAAGAATCCTGTTTCGCCCAATGCGGCTTTCATGCCATGTTCTACACTTAATCTTTCAACCACTGCGCTTACTGCAGGGACTGCGAATAGTATAGCAACAATTACACCGCCTACTGCACCACCTGCAACCAATCCGGTTGCAAATAAATTCCCTTTTCCAAGATCTTCTTCTTCCTCAACAATACCCTTCTTTTTCTTTCTTGCTTCAGCAATGCCTCGAATGGCACCACCAGCAAAAATGGGAAGTGTGGTACTTAAAGGCAAATAAATTCCAATGGCAAAACTCAATGCTTTAATACCACATAATTCCATCACGAAAGCTATGGCAACACCTACTAAAACAAATTGCCAATCGAGATTGAAAGATAAAATACCTTTTATCAATGTTGCCATTAAAGTGCCTTGTGGAGCGGGATACAGGTCAGTACCAATTGCATGATGAATACCCTGTGCAAGCATTGCCTGTGTTGGCGTATCTAAAATTTTTACGGTTCCGCCGATCGCAAAAGCCGAAACGATCACCCCAATAAATAATGCGATCTGTTGATATTTTGGTGTAGCTCCTACAATATAGCCCGTCTTCAGATCCTGTGAAGTTGCACCTGCATTCGCTGCCGCTATACAGATCATTCCACCCACGACCAATGCCATTGGCTCATATACTTTTCCTGTCCAGCCTACAGCAATAAAAACCAAACAGGTTCCCATCAATGTTGCGATGGTCATACCGCTGATCGGATTATTGGAACTACCGATCAATCCAACTATGCGTGAAGAAACGGTAACAAAGAATGCACCGAATACGATCACTAAAATGCCCAATAATAATTTACTGAAAATACTATCGCCGGGCACTTGAGGCAGAATCGTCATTAACAATATCAATACAACGGATCCAATACCAACAATTTTTATGGAAAGATCTCTTTCAGTTCTCAATACTTCAGTTACTGTTTCTCCATCTTTTTTTAATGATCCGATACTTCCTTTGAAAGAAGAAATGATGGTTGGAATGGTTTTAAACAAAGTGATGAAACCACCAGCAGTTACAGCACCAGCGCCGATCTGCCTGATGTATGCACGATAGATGGCAACACTATAATCATTGAATGTATGTGTTAATGCATTCCAACCGCCCGGACCACCATTTTTATCCAAGCCACCTAAATAACCCAGTTTCACTAATTGCAATGCGATCACATCAGAAGGAACCAATGTTGCCAATAATGGAGTGAACACGAACCAACTTAATACACCTCCTGCCACTAATACGCCAGATATTTTTGGGCCAATGATATAACCCACACCCATATATTCAGGAGTGATCTCACCACTGATCTTTGCAGAAGGATAAAACCGGTTTGCCTGTTTGGTCATGAAGGAAGGTGTTTCGGCAATGATATTAAACACCTTTTGCATCAAAGCATAAACCAAAGCAAATCCAACTCCTTGTAATGCAGTGAGGGCAAGGCTTCCACCCTTTTCTCCCGCTTTCAAAACGCTGGCACAAGCTGTTCCTTCAGGATAAGGCAAAGTATCATGTTCTTTTACGATCAATGATTTTCGTAAAGGGATCATCATCAGTGTACCCAATATTCCACCAAAGATGGCCAGGGTTAAAATGGTCATGTAGTTGAAAAAATTCGCGCTGGAGGGTTCTGTTAGAAATAAAAATCCCGGCAACGTGAATACAACACCAGCTGCGATACTTTCACTGGCCGATCCTGTTGTTTGAATGATATTATTTTCAAGAATTGTTGTCTTCAAAAAAAGTTTGCCTAACAATATAGACATCACAGCAATGGGGATAGATGCCGATACAGTCAGCCCTGCTTTCAATGCAAGATAAACCGTGGCCGCGCCAAAAATAATTCCGAATATGCATCCTGTGATGATCGCTTTAACAGTAAACTCCTTCATATTCGTTTCAGGAGCCACAAAGGGTTTGAAGATTTTTTTTTCAGACATAGCAGCAATTTTTCTTAAGAATAAAATTAATAAAAAAGCGATGCTATGCACCGCTGTATGATTATTAAATAATTATACCATCATCTTTTTTAATTTACCGGAAATCAAAAATAATATCAGAGAAGCAATGCCGGCCATAAAAACAAACAGCATAAAGAAGTCGTATTTATTGCTCATGTGGTAAATAAGAAATGATGTCGTTTTGCCATTTTCGGGATATAATGCACTTAATATACCTGCTAATTTATTGGCTATTGCATTTGCTGTAAACCATACTGCCATTAATAAAGAGGCAAATTTTGCAGGTGCTAATTTATTTACAAGGGAGAGACCAATTGGAGATAAGGATAATTCACCACAGGTATGCAGTGCATACATTCCTGTTAACCAAACCATGCTTACTTTAATGCCGGGCTGTACATTTTTTACGCCAAATGCGATCCACAAATAACCCATTGCCAGTAAGAATAAACCCATCGCCATTTTGAAAGGAGAAGAAGGCTCGTACTTTCCAAGCTTCACCCAAAGCCATGCAAACAAGGGCGCCAAAGAAACAACAAATATTGAATTGAGTGATTGAAACCAACTAGCAGGAACTACATAAAATCCAAGATCGCGTTGTGTTTGTTCATCAGCAAAATAAGTTAAGGATGCACCTGCCTGTTCAAATGCGCTCCAAAAAAAGATCACAAAAAAAGAAACTACGAATATAACAGCCACTTTAAGTTTTTCGTGATACACTAATGTCTTATCGGAAAAAATCACAAAAGCAATGAACAATATTGAACCCACTAATAAATAACTTAAGTAATTAACCACTTTTACCTCAATATATAATAACCCGATCGTTGATGTAGACAGCAGCAATAAACCAATCACCATATTTACCGGATTTATCCATTTGGCCGTTGTAGTTTTTGGTGTTAAACCCAATACATTATTATCAGGATCAACAACATATTTATGATGAAATACCTGCTGCACAACAACACTGATCAACATACCAATTCCGCCTGCAAGAAAAGCCCATTTAAAATCGGCAGGATTGCCAGTATCTCCTACTAATCCACAAATGAAAGGGCCCAAAGCACCACCCACATTGATTCCCATATAGAAAATAGTATAAGCAGCATCAATTCTTCGATCACTCTTTTTATAAAGCTGCCCCACCATTGAGGAAATATTGGGTTTAAAAAAACCATTGCCTGCGATCATAAATCCTAATCCCGAGAAAAACAAGATGGAAGATAATTGTGGCGCTGAATGGTAAAAATTTCCACAGAAGAATAGAATGAATTCGCCAATGGCCATTACCAAACCACCTGCAATAATAGAACGATGATTGCCCCAATATCTGTCGGCAATATATCCACCGAGTAATGGAGTTAAATAGACCAACCCTGTATAACTCCCGTATAAATTAGATGCAAATGCATGATCGAATAATAATGCCTTGGTCATGAATAAAATAAGAATGGCACGCATGCCATAATAGTTGAAACGCTCCCACATTTCAGTTGCAAATAAAACATACAAACCTTTGGGATGACCTTTTTTATTGGCTTCTTCACTCATAAAATTTCGTTTCGGTGTTGGAAGTTATTGTAAAGTGCCCAAAATAGGAATTAATTAGTAAATACAAACTGCCATAAATCAGGCATGGGGTAAATTAAGTATTGTTATACTTTCGCAGGCATGAATATACTTCTATTGGGTTCGGGTGGAAGAGAACATGCGCTGGCATGGAAAATGGCAAAAAGTCATCATTGCGATCAATTGTTCATTGCCCCGGGGAATGCAGGTACAGCTCAGTTCGGAACAAATGTTGCTATTGGCATCAACGATTTTGAAGCACAGAAAAGTTTCTGCATCGAAAATAAAATAAACATGTTAGTGGTTGGCCCGGAAGAGCCATTGGTAAATGGAGTGTATGACTTTTTCAAGAATGAAGAAGCTTTGGAAAATATTGTTGTTGTTGGGCCATCCAAAGAAGCAGCGCAATTAGAAGGCAGCAAGGCTTTCTCGAAAAAATTCATGCAACGGCATAAAATTCCGACTGCGGGTTATGCCGAGTTCACCAAAGAAAATTATGAAGAAGGAAAAAAACATTTATCGAAACATACTTTACCCATCGTTTTAAAAGCAGATGGATTGGCCGCTGGAAAAGGTGTGGTCATTTGTAATGATCATGCAGAAGCATTACAAGTGTTTGAAGACATGATCATCAATAAACAATTTGGCAATGCATCCAATAAGGTTGTAGTAGAAGAATTTTTGGATGGCATTGAAGTAAGTGTGTTTGTTTTAACAGATGGAAAAGATTATCAGATCATCGGTCATGCAAAAGATTATAAAAGGATCGGCGAAGCTGACAGCGGTCCAAACACAGGTGGAATGGGCTGTGTAAGTCCAGTACCATTTGTGGATGAGGCGTTCATGCAAAAAGTGGAAGAACAAATTATCAAACCAACTGTTTCAGGATTACAAAAAGAAAATTTATCGTACAATGGTTTTATATTTTTCGGTTTGATAAAGATCAATGATGAACCTTTTGTGATCGAATACAATTGCAGGATGGGCGACCCTGAAACAGAAGTGGTAATTCCAAGATTACAAACAGATCTGGTTGCCATGTTTGCGGCAATGGATAACGGAACATTAGTCGATGTAAATATTTACACCGATGAAAAAAAATATGCAACAGTTGTTGCGGTTAGTGGTGGATATCCGGGTGATTATAAAAAGAATTTGAAAATAAGTGGTTTTGAAGATTTGAAAATGCTGCAAGACAGCATTATTTTTCATGCAGGTACCAAGCAAACAGATAATGGAATTGTAACAAATGGCGGAAGAGTTTTAACTGTTACTTCAGTTGCCGAAACAATCAATGATGCTGCAAAAAAATCAATGAAAGTATTAGAACAAATACATTTTGACGGGATGTATTATCGAAGGGATATTGGTTACGAATTTGATTAAAGAACGTGAATCGTAAGACGTTAATCGCCAGTTGAAGAACCTCTTATACTTGCGATCCACCATTAACGATTTGAATTGTAAAATAGCCAAAACAAACGTTGAAGAGTGCGATTCTAGCACTGGAAGAATCGAAGGCAACAACAGCTGAATAAAGAAATATTTGACGGCATCCAAATAAAATTATTCTTAATATAACCACATTCCTTGTTAAATCGGCCTAAAACCCTGAAAAATCAACTTTTTAAACCTTGTTATTTCCATTATTTTCGTTCACCTTTGCAAACATTCATTCACGAACTGAGATTATTTAATAATACATGGCACTTTTTAATTTTTTTACACAGGAAATAGCAATGGATTTGGGTACAGCCAATACCCTTATTATTCATAACGATGAAATAGTGGTGAACGAACCAAGTATCATTGCATTAAATCGTAATAACCCTAAAGAAGTTTTGGCCGTTGGCAAAAAGGCCTTATTGATGCACGAAAAAACTCATGAAAGCATTAGGACGGTGCGCCCATTGAAAGATGGCGTAATTGCCGACTTTAACGCTGCAGAGCTGATGATTCGTGAATTGATGAAGTTGATCTATCCGAAAAAGCCATTATTCCCTCCAAGTTGGAGAATGGTGATCTGTATCCCTTCTTCCATTACCGAAGTAGAAAAACGTGCGGTTCGCGATAGTGCTGAACAGGCAGGGGCAAAAGAAGTATACATGATCCATGAACCGATGGCTGCAGCCTTAGGTATCGGTATAGATGTGGAAGAGCCAGTTGGTAATATGATCATCGATATTGGTGGTGGTACCACAGGTATTACTGTCATTGCTTTGGCAGGTATTGTTTGCGATCAGTCCATCCGAATCGCGGGAGATGAGTTTACTGCAGATATCATGGAAGCATTGCGTCGTTATCATAGTTTATTAATCGGCGAACGTACTGCCGAACAAATAAAGATCAATGTGGGTGCTGCAATGAAAGATCTGGACAATCCTCCGGACGATCTTCCCGTAAATGGTCGTGATCTTGTAACCGGTATCCCAAAACAGATCATGGTTAGTTATCAGGAAATTGCAGAAGCTTTAGATAAAAGTATTTTTAAAATAGAAGAAGCAATATTAAAAGCACTGGAAACAACACCTCCTGAACTTGCTTCAGATATATACAGAAGAGGTTTGTATTTAACCGGTGGTGGTGCTTTACTTCGCGGATTGGACAAACGCTTAAGTGCTAAAATAAAATTACCTGTTCATGTTGCTGATGATCCTTTAAAGAGTGTGGTTAGAGGTACAGGCTTAGCATTGAAGAACTATCAGCATTTTCCTTTCATCATGAGATAAAAAATGAAAAGCTGAAAAACTAAAAACTAAAACAAGAAAATCGTCTTTTAGTTTTTAGTTTTTTTTATTATAGTTTTAATGAAGAATATTTTCCTTTTCATACGCAATTACATCAATCTTATCTGCTTCCTTGCGCTGCAGATCACATGTATTGTAATGTTAAGCCGAAACAGTCAAACACATGAAGCTTTCTTCGCTTCAGCTTCAAATGAGATCACCGGAAAAGTAAATAAGCAATTCGATAATTTTTATTCCTATTTCCGTTTGCAGGAGATCAACCGTCAATTAACAGCAGAAAATGTAAGGCTAAGAAACGATCTACAATCAAATTTCATAGTACCAGATAGCAGCAGAAAAATTGTAACAGATTCTCTGAACAAAGACTCGCTGAACCGTTATCGCAAATTCTATTATTTACCGGCAAAAGTTGTCGGCAGCACTGTTACATTACAAACAAATTTTCTCACTTTAGAAAGAGGAAGTTTACAAGGTGTGAAAAAAGGGATGAGTGTTATTAGTCCGGAAGGCATTGTAGGCGTAGTAACTGAGGTGAGTGACAATTATAGTCGGGTAATGAGTTTATTGCACCGCAATAGTAAAGTAAGTGCGATGCTAAAGAAAGATAACAATGCAGGAAGCATTGAATGGGATGGTGTTGATCCCGCTTATCTTACTTTAAAAAATATTTCAAAGGGCGCACAGGTAAAGAAGGGTGATTCGATCGTTACCAGTAATTATTCTGCCAATTTCCCATCACGTATCATGATCGGAACGGTTGCAGATTTTACGGTTGATCCCACTACCAACTTTTATAATTTAAAAGTAAAGACCGCTGCTAATTTTTTTACATTACAATATGTATATGTTGTTGAAAATGTACGTTATGCTGAGCAGGCAAAATTAGAAAACACGAAGCCAAAAGGAAATGAGTAGTATTCTTAAAAATATCATTCGATTCATTCTCTTCATCGCAGTACAGGTGTTTGTGCTCAATAATGTACCACCCTTACATCAGTTCATTGTTCCGTATTTATACTTCTTATATATTTTATGGTTACCCTTTAACATCAACAGGTTTTTTTTGCTGATCCTGAGTTTTGCTTTTGGCTTAACACTGGATTATTTTACTGGTACACCAGGCCTACATGCAGCTCCTTGCGTACTAATTGCATTCATCAGGCCTTTTTTATTAAACTTACTGATCCCCCAGGAGACAACAGAACAAAGTTATCTTGAACCTTCCATTAAAAGCATGGGATGGGCTCCTTATAGTTTATATGCGTTCCTGCTGACCTTTTTACATCATTTTTATTTGGTATTGATAGAATGGTTGCAGTTTGGAAACTTCCTTTATTTTATCGGAAAAATACTCGGCACTACTGCTGTTAGTTTACTGCTGATCTTTATTTCAGAAATGCTTTTCTTCCGTAAAGCAAGATTTAGAACCAATGCCTAAGTATGTTTCTATTTTACACCCCATGCATCACTTCATTCAGCAAGAGTTGCAAATTCTGGTCGGCAAAAGCAGGTTGCTCAAAGTAGCATCGAATTTCAGGGGAACACGATTTTTACCAGCCCATTTAGCCAATGCACATTGTTGAATAACTTTTTTGCAAAACAATATTGCATTATCAATTTGTAATCATCAACTTTGTGCAACTTCATCTCATAAATAATCTTCTAAACTTTATATGTCGGTATTTAATCAAAGCAGAAGCAGAGTAATACAGATCATATTCGCAGCTGTATTCATAGTGATCGTTGCCCAATTGATCAATCTGCAGGCTTTTTCGCCGAAATACAGGCTGGCAGCAGAAAATAATGCCATTTACAGAAAAGTGATCTATCCAGACAGGGGAATCATTTTTGACAGAAAAAAAAGAAGTCTACTTGAGAATACCATCATGTTCGATCTTGTTGTTACCCCTGCCGAATCCAGAGGAACGGATACATTAACCTTATGCAATCTCTTAAACATCGATACTACGGACTATAAAAAAAGGATGCGAGAAATTATTTTCAAGAACACATCTGTTCGTCCCAGTGTTTTTGAACCATTGCTTACTCCCGAATTATATGCCAAGCTGAACGAGAACATGTATAAATTCCCCGGCTTTATATTAAGTGAACGTTCGGCCAGAACCTACCCTTACAGCATTGCCGGAAATGTACTCGGATATATTGCTGAAGTTGATACGGGGTTTTTAAGAAGACATGCAGATGAACATTATGAAATGGGCGATTATGCCGGCATGACAGGTCTTGAAAGGGTCTATGAAAAAGTATTAATGGGGCAGCGTGGAATTAAAAGATTGATCAGGGACAATAAAAGCAGGTTGCAAGGGTCATTTGAAAACGGGCTATTTGATACTGCACAAATTGCAGGTAAGAATTTGTATTTAAGCCTTGATGTAGAATTGCAACAAATGGCAGAGAAATTAATGACCAATAAAGTGGGAAGTGTTGTTGCCATTGATCCCAAGACCGGGGGGATCTTGTGTATGGTAAGTGCCCCGACCTATAACCCCAATTACTTAACAGGTAATCAAAGAAAAAAACATTACGGAGAGTTATTACTCGATCCCCGGTTGCCCTTTAACAACAGAGCACTGGGCAATAAATATGCCCCGGGGTCAACATTTAAAACAGTTTCAGGTATTATCGGTTTAACAGAAGGTGTGATAAATGAGCATACCACTGTTACCTGTAACGGTGCTTTTGAAGGCTGCGGAACAGGCAAACCTAAATGCTTGGATAAAGGCGTTTTTAATTTTAAAGAAGCTGTTGCGCATAGCGATAATACTTACTTTTCTACCGTATATAAAAGGATATTAGATCAATCAAGATATGGCGGTGCAGACAGTGCATTAAAAGTATTTAATAAATATGCTACTACTTTTGGATTGGGACATAAATTAGGTGTTGACCTGCCTTCAGAAAAAAATGGCAACTTGCCTCTATCTTCCGACTACGAAAAAAAATATGGCAAGAAATGGTATTCCTGCAATATTATTTCCAATGCCATTGGTCAAGGCGAGGTAGAAACAACCATGGTGCAATTAGCCAATGTTATGGCAATCATAGCAAACAAGGGATGGTATTATACTCCCCACTTAGTAGATTCGATCGAAGGTGGTGATGAATACAATATGCTGGATACATTTAAAATAAAACATTATACCGACAAGAATATCCCCGACAGTATTTTCGATGCTGTGCAGGATGGTATGCAGGCGGTAGTTGATTATGGAACGGCTGCCGCTTCCAGGATTCCGGATATTGTTATGTGTGGTAAAACGGGAACCGCTGAAAATTATTCGCATGGCATTAAACAACAAGATCACTCTTTCTTTGGCGCATTTGCTCCGAGAAATAATCCCAGAATTGCAATAGCGGTTATCTGTGAAAATGCCGGACAGGGTGCTTGGGCCGCTGCTCCAATCGCCAGCTTACTAGTTGAGAAATATTTAAGAGATTCCATCAAAGGAAAAGAAAGGCAAGATAAAGTGGAAGAATTTGCAAAGAAGAACCTGATCCCACGTTTGATGCGTTTAGCAATGAATAAAATGGATTCGTTAAAACAAATCAAAGAAAATCAATTGTTGCTGCAGCAAAGAATTGATAAGGAAGCAAACGATACTATAGACAATGAAGATGGTACTGAACAGGAAAATGCAAAACCTGCTGCACCCAAATCATCAAAAGATGCGGCCCCTAAAACAAAGAACACCGCAGCTGCCATTTTAGTGAATGAAGAAAGAAAGAATAAAAAAACATTTAGAACAATATAATTAATGAATAATAGAAATACATCTATTTCACAAGGTATCGATTGGGTTGTAGTATGGCTCTATGCTGTTCTAGTAGCTATTGGCATCCTATGCATTTTTATGGTGGAGTATAAACCGGGCACGGATTGGATGCAAACTTTTATAGGTGGTAAAACCAACTACAGTAAACAATTGATATTTACCGGGGTTTGCGCTGTTGCCGCCATATTTATTTTACTGGCCGACAGTAAATTGTTTACTGCATTTGCCAACCTTCTTTATGCTTTTGGGATTTTGTTGATGTTTGCCACATTTGTGATCGGCAAAAGCATCAATGGTTCTAAAAGCTGGATACCTTTGGGGGGCGGATTTAACTTACAACCTGCAGAATTATGTAAAATATTTACAGCATTGGCATTGGCCAAATTCTTCTCAAGGCAGGAAACAGATTTCAGCAAATTAAAATCACAGATCATAGGAGTTAGCATTGCTTTGGCTCCGGCTGTTCTTTCGCATTTTCAACACGAAGATGGATTAGCACTGGCTTATCTTTCCTTTTTCCTTGTCCTGTATCGCGAAGGCCTTCCTCCGCAAATTTTGATCATCGGAACCACATTCGGCATTTTGGTTGTAGCCACACTTATTTTGGAACCCAATACTTTAGCGATCATTCTTACGGTAATTGCGTCTATAACCATCTATTTTTTACGTAAATCGATCAAACGAAAAAAAAATATTTTACTTCTGATCATTTCTTTATGGATCCTTGCAGTTGGCATACAAAGATTCGCAGTGCCTTATATTTTTAATAATGTCTTTGAATGTTACCAGAGTACCCGTATCTACAGCATGGTGGGCAAGGATTATGATTGCAATATGAATCATCATAAAAGTAAAGGCAATGAAAAGCCGGCAAGAAAACCTGATGATTATAATGTGCGACAAAGCAAAATCGCTATCGGCTCCGGTGAATTATTTGGTAAAGGGTTTTTAAAAGGAACACAGACCAGAGGAAAATATGTACCGGAACAGCATACCGATTTTATTTTTACATCACTGGCTGAAGCATTTGGATTATTAGGCTGTGTGATCTTTCTAGGTATTTATTTAATTCTGCTAAACAGGATCATCCGAATTGCAGAAAGACAGAGAAGTACATTCAGCAGGGTGTATGGCTATAGTGTGGCCAGTATTATCTTTTTTCATATCACTGTGAACGTATGTATGACGATCGGGCTGTTCCCTATCATTGGCATTCCATTACCGTTGGTCAGTTACGGAGGGTCATCCTTACTTACTTTTTCAATTCTTATTTTTATTTTAATCCGATTGGATGCCGACAGGCAAATGGTATTGAGATAATATTTTCAATAACAGAATGGAAGAAAATTAATCAGTAATTATTTATGATTGAAAATGATTTTCAAAATCAAAACACATTTACAATAATCCCGCTTTCAGAAGGAAGTTTTACTGTTGACAAAACAAAAATATTTCAGCCTTTTGAAATAAATAAAGATCATCTGCAACAAAGGCCAGTGGGAAGTTTGTTGGTAGAAGTGCAGCCTTTTGTCATTATCACTTCAAAAGATATTTTATTAATTGATACCGGTTTGGGTTTTAGTAAAAATGGTGAATTACAAATTCATTCTAACTTAAAAGCAAATGGGATTCAGCCCGATCAAATAACAAAAGTATTGATGAGTCATTTACACAAAGATCATGCAGGCGGGATCAGTAAAATGGATAAGTTAGGCAACTACCATTTATCGTTCCCAAATGCCAGATATTATGTGCAGCAAAAAGAGTTTGAATTTGCCATGGAAACAGGCTTTCCTTCTTTTATGAGTGAAGAGATCTCAGTGCTGCAAAATCATCCACAGGTTGAATGGTTGAATGGTGATGGAATGATCGATAACAGCATTCAATACCATATCACTTCAGCACACAGTCCCTTTCATCAGGTTTTTTGGATAAATGAAGGGAACCATAAATTATTTTTTGGCGGTGATGATGCCCCACAATTACAGCAGATGAAAAATAAATTCATTGCCAAGTATGATTTTGACGGGAAGAAATGTATGGAACTGCGGCAGCAATGGTGGCAGCAAGGAAAAGCAGAAGGATGGACATTTTTATTTTATCACGACACCAAAACACCCATATTTGAAGCTCAATAATTACTAATTTATAAATGTTCTATTGAGTTGGTTTGATATTATTTTGCAGACGCTGGGCTTTTGCTTTTTGCCTATTCTCAAACTCCTGCTTAATATAATTTCCAAATTCACGCTCAGACGCAAATACTTTATTGGCTCTTGCCTGACTACCTAGTATATTCTTAAACTCGTTAAGGTATTTTTTTCTTACGGTCAATGCCTTCTCGTCATACAAAATAACATCATCGTTACTTTCTTTTTTAACAAGCCTTAATTCATCAGTATATGAAAAATATGATGGCCAAAATTTTTGCGCATCTTCAGAACTTAAACTGAGTTCTTTTGTCATGTACGCTATTTTAAGCCCTTGCAGATTAGGCTGAGTATTATTATTATTATGCTGTTGTTGTGCAATTGAGAATGCACTAACAAATAGCAGCAAAATGAATATTAATTTTTTCATCGTGGGGTTTTATTTAAGGGTATTATATATTATTCTGCATCTTTCAAATATTGTTGCAGATCGTCCTCACTGATTATTTTAAGATTTTGCTTTATGTCGTTTTTCTCGAACTCAAGAAGATTGTTATCCTCACTTGATTCCATCCCCCCATTTTCTACATAAGCATTCAATTCCGTATCACTCACTTTATTCAGCTCATTGGTTACATCTAATGTGTTTCTATGCTGATCGTATAAAAAACCACCAGTAAATAAGAGCCCCCCAATAATAGCAGCAGCTGCATAGCTGATCCATTTTCTTGGGTTGCTGAAAGAAACGACTTTTGTGACAGTTTTTTGATCTTTTGTGACCGTAAAGTTTTCAAAATAATTGGAAGGAATGCAGTAAACGTTTTTTTTGCTGATGCTATTCAATGAAGGGGCAATGTTCTCCAGCTCAGCAAATACTTCATTTTTTTTTGTTTCAATTCTGGAAATAACGGCATCAGATAATGTTTCAAAATATCCATCGGGTATTTGAAAAACGTTTGAACTTGATGTTACAAATAGTTTATCCTCATTGATGCGTGCTTGAATTTCAAAAACCAAATGTTCAAAATAACCGCTTGGCACGGTATAAACATCCAGCTGTTGTAGCGATGCAAGAATGGGGGTATTTGCTTTCAACTCTTCCTGTATAAATCCTGTCTTTGCCATTTCAGTGTCTCTAAGACTATATGAATACCTGTTTGTTTAATGATTCAGGATAAAATCCTCTATTTTCTTTGCCGCATGATGATAACTTGCCTTTAAAGCGCCTTCACTGGTATCCAATATACGACTCATTTCTTCATAAGGCATTTCATCATAATATCGAAGGTTAAACACTAATCTTTGCTTTTCCGGTAATTTTTGAATGGCTAACTGCAGTTTCCATTCTAATTTATTGGCATCAAAGCCCTCATCGGCCTTTATTTTATTGCTTAACCCGCTTTCTACCCCATTGATACTAACTACAGACTTTTTTTTCTGTTGTTCCAAAAAAGTTAGGCTTTCATTCGTAGCGATCCGATATAACCAGGTAAACAATTGACTGTCTTCTCTGAAATTTTCCAATCCTTTCCAAACCTTGATAAACATATTCTGTAACACATCATTGGTATCATCATGGTCCACCAGCATTCTTCTGATATGCCAATATAATTTTTCCTGATATTTCTTGATAATAGCAGTAAACGCCTTCTCTTTTAACAGCGGCTGGCTGAACTCGTACAACAGTTCTTTGTCGTCCATATGCATGCAGGGAAATTAGAAAAATAAATTGATAAGCCGCTCAAAGACTTGTTTTTTACAGGAAAGTTTAATTTATGACATGAAGAAAATGAAATACAGATGACCTGCTTGCAATTCTTCCTGTGCTAAAATCGAACATAATATTAATGCCCTGAAATACTTCGGCAGGTATTCACATCTGATTAACAGAATAAGTAGCTTTGCATTCCTTAAAACACGAAATAATATGAAAAAATTTCTTCTATCGATTGCTTTAGTGCTTTTCATTTTTCGCACATATGCGGACGAAGGCATGTGGATCCCGCTTTTATTAGGCGAACAAGTTTACAAAGACATGGTGAAAAAAGGTTTGAAGCTGAAACCGGAACAATTGTACAGCATCAACCAATCATCCATTAAAGATGCAATCATCATTTTTGGTGGTGGTTGTACCGGCGAAATTGTAAGTGACAAAGGTTTAATCTTTACCAATCACCATTGCGGTTATGATGCCATTGCCAACGCATCAACTGTTGAACATAACTATTTAAAAGATGGATTCTTTGCTGCTGACATGAGCAAAGAGATCCAGTCAAAAATATCCGTTCGATTCTTGAACAGGATCGAAGATGTTACTCAAAAAGTTATGGATGCTTTAGGAAAGACTGAAGGTATGGAACGCGCACAAAAATTAATTGCTGCACAATCTTCTATTGTAAAAGAAGTTGTTGGTTCTGATGAATTCAAGGCTGCGGTTGTAGTAAGTTTATTTAAAGGCAACCAATACTTTTTATATGTGTATGATGTTTTTAAAGATGTTCGTTTAGTGGGTAATCCTCCTGAAAGCATCGGTAAATTCGGTGGTGATACTGATAATTGGGAATGGCCAAGACATACCGGAGATTTTTCCGTTTTCCGTGTGTACATGAGTAAAGATGGCAAGCCTGCAAATTACAGTGCCGAGAATGTTCCATTGAAACCAAAACATTTTTTACCTGTAAGCATCAAAGGTTTTAAAGATGGTGACTATAGTATGATATTCGGTTATCCGGGCAGCACCAACCGTTATGAAACCTCATACGGCGTTAAGTTAAGTACCGATATCAATAATCCTACGCTTGTGAAACTGCGTGACATGCGTTTGAAATATATGTTCTCTGAAATGATGAAAGATCCTGCCATTAAATTGCAGCTCGCTTCTTCTTACGCTTCCATCGCCAACTACTGGAAATTCTATGATGGCGAAACAAAGCAATTATTGAAATATGATATCTACGGTCAAAAACAAAAAACAGAAACCGACTTTGTTTCTTGGGCAAAAGGAAAAGCGGAATACGAAAATATCTTTACTGATTATCAGAAAAATTATGAAGCATGGAGACCTTATGCAACTCAGGCCATGTACATGAGAGAAGGTATCATGGGTTCTCCTTTATTGGCCTATACGGCAAGTTGGAGCGGACTAGAACAAGTACTCAGTAAAAAGGATGCAAGCAAAGAAGACATTGCTAAAGCCATCAGCAATGCGAAAGCTGCAAGAGAGAATTTTCTGAAAGATGAAAACAAAAAAAGCGATCAGAATATTCTGGCTTCTGTGCTGATGATGTACAATACCGATATACCTAAAGAACAACAACCTGCAGGTTTTTATGAAGGCCTTTTCAAAAACTTCAATAGCATTGATGAAAGCCCTTATAAAAGATATACTGCCGATGTTTTCGAGAACACTATGGCATTCGATGGCAATAAATGGAATGATTTTATTGCAAATCCTACAGTTGCTGCATTACAAACCGACCCTGCTTATAAAACAACAATGGCTTTTCTGAAAAACTGGAACAGCGGTTATTCTGCAAAAAATCAGGCTTTCGTAAATAAGAATAATGATCTTGGCAGGGAATACATGAAAGGTTTATTTGAAAAAGAGCCTGCAAAAATGAAAGGCACTTATCCTGATGCAAACTTTACCATGCGTGTCTCTTACGGCAATGTAAAAAGCTACCAGCCAAAAGATGC
Organism: uncultured Chitinophagaceae bacterium; assembly: GCA_903830285.1. GTDB lineage: Bacteria > Bacteroidota > Bacteroidia > Chitinophagales > Chitinophagaceae > CAIQDX01. The sequence continues at coordinate 59,517 of CAIKTE010000153.1, forward strand.
CGTGAAATACGATTTTGTTTGTACACTTAGCGGCGTTGCAGCTAAATACGTAGCAGGTGATTATGAATTTGATCTGCCGGCTAAATTCCTAGACCTATACAAGGCAAAGGACTTTGGCGAATACGTTGATGCAAAATACAAGGACATCATTGTTACTTTCATTACCACCAACGATATCACCGGCGGCAATTCAGGTTCTCCTGTTTTAAATGCAAACGGCGAATTAATTGGCTTGGCCTTTGACGGCAATTATGAAGCCCTGAGCCATAAACTTGCATTCGACAAAGATCTCAACCGCACTATTTGTGTAGATGTTCGTTATGTGTTGTGGTGCATTGATAAATTGGGTGGTGCCAAACATATTGTGGATGAACTGAAATTAGTGAAGTAAAACATCAGCCTTAAAATATAGATCAGCGTAAGAATAAATTCTTACGCTGATTTTTTTTGAGTAAACTGTAGCAAATCTGTGCAGCTTCTTCTCGCCATGACAACTAATGTCGGCATCCAGACTCATCTGGACCTGAGTATCTTTTCTTTCTTGAATACTAATTTAAATATTCCAATCACCTACATAATTTGCGGGATCTGTCAGCAGCCATTTCTTCACCATTGCTTCAATTGAGGCAATTACAAATGGTTTGGAAACATAATCGTTCATGCCGGCCTGCAAACATTTTTCTTTCTCATCTTTCAGAGTCCCGGCAGTTAAAGCAATAATGGGAATCCGTCGATCTATTTCTGTTTTACGAATTTGTATAGTAGCATCGTAACCATTCATTTCGGGCATTTGAATGTCCATGAATACAATATCTGGCTGCTCATTGTTGTATTGCTCAATTGCTTCTCTTCCGTCTGCTGCTTCTATTATTTTTGCGTTGGGAAGGATATTGCCTATGATGGTTTTTATCAAAAGAATATTAAACGTATTATCATCTACTACTAAGACTTTATAATATTCGAATTTTGAATTTATTTTGTCTTTTTTCCCAATACTATTTTCGCTACTTATTTTGTGATGCTTGTTTTTGAGTTTCAGTTTAGATAATGCATCAAACAAATATTTCATTTTTATAGGCTTCACCAACCGAAGGTTTACCTTTAAATTTTTGCAGGCTGCATTGATGCTTTCATCATCGGAAGAACTATGCAATAACATGATCGGCAACTCTGTTAAATTCAGGTCCTTTCGTATATTTCTGATCGTTTCAATACCATCCATTACCGGCATGTGATAATCCATCAATATTGCATCATATGCCTTTCCGGCTTTTAATTTTTGAATCGCTTCTACCCCATTTTCCGCCTCTTCCACCTCTATTTGTTTCAGGGCAAGCATATCCTTTAAAATAAGACGGTTATTGGCATTATCATCCACGATCAATATATTCTTATAATTAAAAGTGTTTGTCCATTCTAGGGCATCCCCATCCAATGTTTTCACATCTAACGTAAAAAAGAAAGTGCTTCCTTGCTGGGGTGTGCTTTGCAATTGTAATTCGCTTCCCATTAAGCCTAATAATTTTTTGGAAATTGCAAGTCCCAAGCCAGTACCGCCGAACTTCCTGGTGATAGAAGCATCTTCTTGAGAAAATGCTTCAAATATTTTTTCTTGTTGAGAAGGGTCTATTCCAATACCCGTATCCCTTACTGAGAATTTGAAAGTCGTTCTTGCATTTGAATCATTTTTCAGTGTTTCAATTTTAAGTTCAACTTCTCCTGCAGCAGTAAATTTAACGGCATTGCCCATCAAGTTCACTAATACCTGTCTTAACCTTATTGTATCTGTCCAAATAAAACGCGGAACATCCAATGATATATTTAAAAGCACTTCCAGGTTCTTTTTGTTTGCCTGAAAACTTATCACATCTACCACCTGATAACCTAGTTCAAAAACATCAGTCTTATCAATATCTATTTCCAATTTTCCAGCTTCAATTTTTGAGAAGTCAAGGATCTCGTTAATAATATCCAGTAATGAATTGGCTGACTGATACACAGCTGAAACGTATTGATGTTGCGTATCGCCTAATTTGGTTTTTAACAAAAGGTCAGAAAATCCAACAACGCTATTTAGTGGTGTCCGAATCTCGTGACTCATATTAGCAAGAAATTCCGATTTGGCTTTACTGCCGGCTTCGGCTTTCTCTTTTGCTTTTATCAATTCCTGTTCCATTTGTTTACGCTCCGAAATATCGCGTTTAATAGCTATCCAATGCGTGTATTTTCCTTCATTGTTTGCCACAGGTGTAATGGAAAGTACAGACCAAAATGCTTCTCCATTTTTTCTGTAATCATTAATTTCCATCTCACATGATTCATGTTTTAGTATGGCTTCGTTAATAAGTTTCAGTTTGCTGTCACCGGATTTACTGTCTCGTAAGATCCTTGGCGATTTTCCAATAAAGTCCTCCTTCGCGTAGCCGGTCATTTTACAACAGCCTTCATTTACATAAATAACTTTGGATACCGATAAATCGTCCTGGTCTATTTCTACGATCTGAATAGCATCTATAGAATGGTCAATAGCAGTTTCTAATAATTTTCGTTGTGTTTCTTCTTCTTTTCTCTCTGTAATATCTTTTCCTATCCCAACCAATCCAATGATCTTTCCCTGGTCATCTCTTATCGGAACTTTTGAATTCAACATCCAATGTTTCTGGTTCTGATTATCTACAAAAAAGTCTTCTTTGTTCAATTGGGGTAATCCCGATTGAAAAACATATTGATCATCTGCAAAACTGCTGTCAGCTATTTCTTTGGGATAAATATCATAATCATTTTTACCGAGTACATCTTCTTCAGATCCTAATCCCATATACTTCACATCAACAGGATTAGCAATTACTTTTCTACTCTGATTGTCTTTTACATAAACCGAATCGGGTAGATTATCGATCAAGGCCCTTAAAAGATTCCGTTCATATTTAATATCGATTTCTGCTTTTTTAAGATCAGAAATGTCGCGAAATATTGCCAAAGTCCCTACAACCTTTGCATCCTGATATTGAGGATTTGCCGTAATTAAAATACTTTTTTTACTCCCATCTTTCAACAATATTTCAGATTCGTACACACTGGCTTTCCCTTCTTTACGAACCCCGGTTTGGTTAATGATAAAATCGAAATTTTCTTTTGTGAAATACTGTTCCAGGCTTGTATCGATCAACTCTCCTTTATTAGCTCCGAATATTTTTTCTGCGGCCGTATTTGCAAAGACAAATTTTTCATGAACATCACATATTGCAATTCCCTCTCCAATGCTTTCTATGATATTACTATAGCTTTCTTCCTTTTTTTTCCGTTCATTGATATTCTTTTTTAACGGCAAGAATAAAAAAACATAAATAACAGGGAAAATAATAATAGCCAGTATGGAAGAGTCCAAGAAAGCATCTGCCCAGAAAGAAAGCTGAGGAAGACTTTTAAGCAAAAGCGTCACTAATATCTCGCTAATAAAAACAGAGGCTAATAAGAAAATAAATGCATTGGCTTCTGCTTTATTTGTAAAGCCTAATTTGATTTGCATTTTTTTCATTGCAGAACTATTGGAAAGCTTTTCCTGCAAATCTTTTTTTGAAGATATATTTCCTTCTTTCATTTTTTTTCTTTCACAAAAATTATCGATGCCTTTAAAAGGACTTATTCATTCGCTTGTAGTCCTAAATATTACAGCAATTACACTGCTTTCTAAGGCTATTGTTGAAAGATACAAAAAATTGAGTTTGTGCAACCCCTGAAAAAAATGTGCATGGTCTTATGAATAGTTATTCCAACATTTTTCGGCAAGATTTAATGCAAAAACAGTTTGCTAATTAGGGGAATTATCTTTCCATCCCCACAAATGAAGGCAAGCATAGGTTCTAAACGGGCTCCACTTTTCTGAGATCTTGAGCATTTGCTCTTTCAGTTTCTTTTTATCATCAAGAGGCAGTTTATAGGCCTTTATCATGGCTTGTTGAATACCCAGATCATCCACTGCAAAAATATCTTCTCTTCCCAAACTAAACATCAATAACATTTCAACCGTCCATTTGCCAACACCCTTTATTTGTGTAAGCAGATCTACAATTTCATCATTCTGCATCTTCAATAATTTTTTATCGGTTATTTTATGGTCTATGCAGAACGCAGCCACATTTTTTACATAATTCACTTTTGCATTTGATAAACCAACAGCTCGTAGTTTTTCAAAAGGCATATCCAACACCTGTTGTGGTTTAGGCTCTTTGCCATTAAACAATTCCAGAAATCGATGAAAGATCACTTTGGCGACTTTTGTACTTAATTGCTGACTCATGATACTGGCCATTAAGCGCAAGGGAATATTCTGATGCAGCTTTAATTCATGTAATTCATCTCCGATGATCTTTGCTAATTTCTTATCCTTTTGTAAATGTGTTGCATAACTCATGGCAATCATTTAATTTTTTAAATTTGATGATTAAAGATAGTTGATGAAAAGAGAAATCATCATAACAAAAGACGGAACAAATTCCATTTCCATTCCCGAATTAAATGTTACGTATCACAGCATTCACGGCGCGTTGCAGGAAAGTAAGCATGTTTATATTGAAGCAGGGCTGATACCATTATTACATCAGTATGAAACCATCCACATTTTTGAAATGGGTTTCGGAACAGGATTAAATGCAGTTCTGAGTCTGCAAACCGCAACTACCAGTCAGCAAAAGATCCATTATACAGCCATTGAATTATTCCCATTAACCATCGAAGAAGCGTCCTTATTACATTATTCTGATGAAAACTTTATGCAATTTCATCAATGCGAATGGGAAAAAGATATTGAGCTCAATCCCTATTTCACTTTACACAAAACGAATGCATCATTAAGGGACTACTCAACTGATCAATCAATCAACCTCATTTATTTCGATGCATTCGCCGCAACGGTACAGCCTGAGTTATGGAGCAAAGAGATCTTTGCAAAATTATTTGCAATGATGGCTGCAAATGCTGTTCTGGTCACCTATTCGAGTAAAGGCAGCGTTCGACGAGCCATGCTGGAATCAGGCTTCAGTGTAGAGAAAATTCCCGGGGCATTGCATAAAAGAGAAATGATCAGGGCCAGGAAGATACCGGGCACCAGATGATAGTTGACAGGAGATCCTTTCCATGATCTATCCGCTAATAGTAATGCCCCTAATTTTTCTTAGCTTCATACAAAATCAACAGCATGAAATATTTTCTTTTAATTGTTTGTTCTATTAGCCTTGTCTTTACAAGTTATGCGCAGGATAAAAATGAACAGTCTATCAGAAAGATATTGGACGAACAGATCAAAGAATGGAACAATGGCAATCTTGATCAATTCATGAAAGGATACTGGGAAAACGACAGCCTTGTGTTTATTGGAAAGAATGGTCCCGTTTATGGCTACAATAATGCATTGACCAATTACAGGAAAAATTATCGCGACACCGTGATCATGGGCAAATTAAGTTTTGAAATTATCAGCATCAAGAAACTTTCTGAGGAATACTATTTCGTAACCGGTAAATTCTTTTTGAAAAGAACCATTGGTGATGCCAAAGGCGTTTATACACTGCTCTGCAGAAAGATCAATGGCGAATGGAAGATCGTGGTCGATCACAGTTCCTGATCCGGCAACACATTAATATTTCTTCAAACTATTTTAACTTGCTCTACCTTTACTTTTAAATTTTTAATCTATGGTACTCATCCTTCTCGGCGTCATTATTTTTGTTGCCGCATTTTCTGTAAAGAATTTAGCTGCGCCTTTAAACCAGTATGCGGGCACTGTTCGTACGATCGGTTTGATTGTGATCGTTTTGGGATTTCTTACTTCTTGTATCAAACAAATTGATGCTGGACAGATCGGCGTGAAATCTTTATTCGGTAAAGTGCAGGATGATGTACTGACAAGCGGATTGAATATTGTTAATCCGCTGGTAGAAGTAAAAGTGATCGATGTAAGAACACAAAATTATACCATGAGCGGTGTTCATAATGAAGGTGATGTAGCAGGCGATGATGCCATTCGCGTTTTAACTGCTGATGGTTTGGAAGTAGTGATCGACCTTACTGTTTTATATCGTGTACAATCTTCAGAAGCACCTAAGATCGTAAAGGAAATAGGAATGGATTTCAAGAATGTCATTGTTCGTCCGATAACACGTACCAAGATCAGAGATAATGCCGTGTATTATACAGCTGTTGATCTCTATTCCATTAAACGTGATGAATTTCAAACAAGGATATTCAAGACCATTGAAGAAAACTTTAAACAACGCGGATTTGTATTGGAACAATTACTGGTGCGTAATATCACTTTGCCGGCCACTGTAAAAGCTTCTATTGAAGAAAAGATCAAGGCAGAACAGGAAGCGCAAAAAATGGAATTCGTTTTGCAGAAAGAAAAACAGGAAGCCGAACGTAAAAGAGTGGAAGCACAGGGTATTGCCGATTATCAGAAGATCATCAGTTCCGGCCTGGGCGATAAACAATTACAATACGAAAACCTGCAGGTAATGAAAGGACTGATCACATCCCCCAATGCAAAAGTGATCATTATGGGTGGCAGCAAAACTCCGGTAATATTAGACAGTAAAGGAAATTAAATGAACGAAGGATGGACGGAGGATGAACGGAGGATGAACGGAAGATGAATGGAGGATGGACGGAGGATGAATGGAGGATGAACGAAGGATGAGCGAATCAGTGCTTTATCGATGCTGTATCTATACCGAAGCAATGCCCAATACAGATTCTTCAACTATTCCGGAATATTCAATGGTTTACTCCATAAACGGATCAGATACCAAATATAAAATCCAAGGCTCAGTACGAACCAGACGTAGAAAATAATATTGCCGATGCTTATTGTTTCGTGAATGAAGGCATAATCGAACTGAATACCTGCTGTTGTACAAATGACAAGCCATAGCACCGAAACAGAAATGGTGTTGAGTATTCTTACTAAATATGCTCTTATTTCTGGCTCCAAGAGAATATGATTTAATCTAAACTCTGATTGGCTGTTGCAGCTAGTTTCAATACACGGTCAAACTGTGCCGGTGAAAGATCGTTGTAGAAATAATAAATAGGATCAACGGGTGTTCCGTTTCTGCGAACTTCATAATGACAATGCGCACCTGTGCTTTTCCCTGAATTTCCCACATACCCTATTACTTCACCACGTTTAACTGACTGACCTACCCTGGCTTTCACACGATACATATGACCGTATAAGGTTTGATATCCATATCCGTGATTGATCACTACATCATTACCAAATCCCCCACTGCTGAAACCGGCTTCTTTAACCGTACCATCAGCAGTTGCATAAATAGGCGTGCCCGAAGGTGCAGCAAAATCAAGTCCAGCATGAAATCTCCTTACTTTATAAACAGGATCGATACGATTACCAAAACCGCTGGCAATACGGGTAAGGTCTTTATTGCTTACCGGCTGAATGGCAGGAATGGCCAGTAATAATTTCTCTTTATGCTTCACCATATCTCCAATATCATCAAAACTTTTTCCCTGATAAGCTACCCTGATCGATAAATTATTTAACTGGTCGCCCATGCTTTGTACCAGCTCATTCTCGCTCATGCTTTGCACCAGCTTTACCTCTTTCTTTACTTCACTGTCTTTAACTCGCACACTATCCGGAACGGGTTCTGCTTCAAAAATGGAACGGTACACGGAATTATCCCTGTTTTCCAGTTCATCCATCTGCAGTTCCAATTGTTTGATCCTTTCCTGGAATATGCTGTAATCCTCTTTCATCGCATCATTTTCCTGGCGTAGTAATTTTTCTTTAGGACTGTCGATATACCTGAATACGATCAACACAATGATCAATCCCGTAACCGTTGATGCGGCAATAAATCCAAAAAACTGAAGCAATCTAACCCGCAACGGCGTTTCTAACTTTTCGTAACGAAGAGAGTGTGTATTATAATAATATTTGATTTTCTTCATTGCCATAATCTGATAGATCTTAGGTCATTGATCATTGAAACAGCATGAGCCACAGCTCATGAACTATCACCCTTTGCCCTTACCTTTGAAGCCTTAATTTAGCTTGCAAATATACTCGTAATCGATACTAACAAACAGTAAAATTTGGATTTAATATGAGGAGCAGTACTGAAATACGTCAGCAATTTTTAGACTTTTTTACGGCAAAAGGGCACCAGATCGTAGCTTCTGCCCCCATCGTTATAAAAAATGACCCCACATTGCTGTTCACCAATGCGGGCATGAATCAGTTCAAAGACTATTTTCTGGGCAACAGAAAACCCGAATTTACACGTATCGCCGATACCCAAAAATGTTTGCGTGTCAGCGGTAAGCATAATGATCTGGAAGAAGTGGGCGTGGATACGTATCATCATACCATGTTTGAAATGCTGGGCAACTGGAGCTTTGGCGACTATTTTAAGAAAGAAGCCATTGCCTGGAGCTGGGAATTACTGACCGAAGTATACCAAATCGATAAAGACCGTTTATACGTTACCATTTTTGAAGGAGATGCAAAAGAAAGTCTTCCGAAAGATGAAGAGGCATTTACTGAATGGAAGAAAGTGATTGCCGAAGACAGGATCTTACTCGGCAATAAAAAAGACAATTTCTGGGAAATGGGTGATATGGGACCTTGCGGACCCTGTACTGAAATTCATGTGGATTGCAGAAGTGATGAAGAAAGAAAAGCGGTGGACGGAAAAACATTAGTGAATAATGATCATCCGCAGGTGATAGAGATCTGGAACAATGTGTTCATTCAGTTCAACCGTTTAAAGGATGGAAGTCTGGAACCCCTGCCGGCAAAACATGTTGATACAGGAATGGGTTTTGAAAGACTGGTTCGTGTGATCCAAAAAAAGACATCGAATTATGATACCGATGTTTTTACAGGAACGATCGCAGCAGTAGAAAAAATAACTAATAAAAAATATGATTACAGCGACAGCAAACAAGCCATCGCATTTCGGGTAATTGCAGATCATATCCGTGCCATCAGTTTTACTATTGCAGACGGACAATTACCAAGTAACACAGGAGCAGGTTATGTAATAAGAAGGATCTTAAGAAGAGCCGTTCGATATTATTACTCTTATCTCGATTATAAGCAACCATTGCTGCATCAATTATTACCAATCCTGGCAAAACAGTTTGAGCATGTGTTTCCTGAATTGCAGGCACAGCTTGATTTTGTAAGTAAAGTGGTGAAAGAGGAAGAAGATGCGTTTTTGAGAACATTAGATAAAGGCATTGCAAAGTTCAATGACACAGTTGATTTATCACAAGAACATTTGGTTGGCTCAATTGACGGCAAACCATTACAACGTGTAAAATTATTTGATGGTATTTCTGCATTTATACTCTATGATACTTTCGGATTTCCATTTGATCTTACTCAATTAATGGCGAAGGAAATTGGTTGGGATGTTGATGTTGAAGGCTTCGAAAAACAGATGCAACAACAAAAATCCCGTTCACGTGCTGCAAGTATTGTTGATACTGAAGATTGGATCACCGTAAGTGAAGAAACAGGAAAAGGCTTTGTTGGTTATGATGATATTCTCGTTTACAGTAAAGTAAATAAATACAGAAAAGTAAAGGCAAAGGGAAAGGAACATTATCAGATCGTTTTGGCGGAAACACCTTTTTATGCCGAAAGTGGCGGACAGATCGGAGATTCAGGCGTTTTAGAATTCGGTGATGAGATCATTACAGTTACGGATACCAAGAAAGAAAATAATCTGATCGTTCATTTTACTGATGCTCTTCCTGCAAATATTGCTGCCGATGTAACTGCGAAGATCAATGTAGAGAAAAGGCTGTTCACCACATACAATCATACTGCCACACATTTACTGCATGCTGCATTACGCAAAGTATTAGGAACACATGTAGCACAGAAAGGCAGTCTGGTGAATGATGAACAATTGCGTTTTGACTTTTCTCATTTTGCGAAGCTCACTGAAGAAGAGATCCGAAGGATCGAGAAAATGGTGAATGATAAGATCAGAGAAAATATTCCTGTCATCATCAAAGAATTGCCGAAAGAAGAGGCTTTGAAACTAGGTGCCATGGCATTGTTCGGAGAAAAATACGGAGATAAAGTGAGAGTGGTGATCATTGACCCGAATTATTCCATCGAATTATGCGGCGGTACCCATGTGATGAGTACGGGCATGATCGGCACATTTAAATTGACCCAGGAAACTGCTGTGGCTGCAGGTGTAAGACGCATCGAAGCATTGACAGGCAGTGCTGCATTTAATTTCTTATACGATCAGTTGATGGGATTGAAAGAAGTGGCCAACTTATTAAAAACAAAAGATCCTGTAAAAGCAGTTGAAAAAATATTATTAGAAAAACAGGAGTTGGAAAAGAAAGTAGAAAGTCTGGAAGCAAAACAACTGGTCATTATCAAAGAAGCCTTATTTGGTGAACGCGTTCCTTTCCCTTTCAAAAATGCAGAAGCTTCTTTCATTGGAAAAGTTGTGGATGTAAGCAATGCGGATCATCTAAAGAAATTATGCTTCGACCTTAAAAATAGTTTGGGGAATGATTATGCAGTGGTACTCGCAGCAAATATCAATGGCAAAGCGAATGTTGCCATCATGCTCTCTGATAGTGTGGCGGAGGAAAAAGGGTTAGAAGCACCTAAGATCATTAAAGAGCATATTACACCAATCATAAAGGGCGGAGGCGGCGGACAAAAAACATTGGCCACTGCAGGCGGGCAGGATGCCAGTAATCTGCAGCAAGTCATAGAAAAAGTAAGATCGCTTTTATAAATAAGCAGATGAAACATTCTTTTATTTTCATTTTCCTTATACTTTTTGTTTTCATCAGTTCTGCACAAACCGATCAATATTTTAACGCATCCATCAATCCTGAGAAGGCAAAAAAATATGTCAGTGCCTTGGCGGATGACAGCATGATGGGAAGGTTCACCGGCTCAAAAGGAAATCTTGCAGCAGCAAAATATATCAGTGGTGAATTAGAATCAGCAGGTGTGCTACCTCTGTTCGATAAGAATTATTTAAGTCCATTCAGCTACAGTTATAATAATAAAAAAGATCTCACTTCGTATAATGTGATAGCCCTATTGCCTGGAAAAACAAGACCGGATGAACTGATCATTTTCTCCGCGCATTACGATCATGTAGGCACAGCAAGCAGTAATCCATATCCGAAGTTGAATGAATCGAAAAATAGATCTGACAGCATTTATAACGGAGCAAACGATGATGCATCCGGTGTTAGTGCAGTGCTAATGCTGGCTAATTATTTCAAAGCATTAAATAATAATGAGCGCAGTTTGGTCTTTGTATTTTTTTCAGGCGAAGAACTGGGATTGAAAGGATCTGAAGCACTTGCAGCGAATGTTGATCCCCAAAAAATAATTGCGGATATCAATATCGAAATGATCGGCAGGGAATCGGAAAACAGCAGGCATCCTTATATTACCGGAGCAAATATTTCAAACCTCCAATCTGTTTTAAATAAAACCTTAACTGCAACAGATAAAAAATATTGGAGATACAGCTATTTCGAATCAGATAATTATACGACCGAATCGCTTTTTACAAGATCAGATAATTATTCATTTGCTAAAAAAGGCATCATTGCACATTCTATCATGGCCACATCGCCGCAGGATGAATTTTATCATTCGGTAAAAGATGAAGCCGGAACTTTAAACTATGAACTTGTCGCTAAAATAACAGCAGCTATTGCATTGGGCTGCAAAAACATCATCAATGGCACAGTAAAACTGAAATAACTGAAACTGCCGATTGGCTTCATCCCTCACCTTATCTATAGCATTATCTATCCTTTAACCGCTCATCATTCATTAACCTAAATTAACATTTCCGAAATGTTTCGTATATCGAATACTTCATTATATTTGAACTACTAAATATTTCGTACAACTTAAATTTTACATCATGAATACAAAATGGATCGCCGCATCATTGATCGGCCTAGCACTTGCAGGCAACAGTTTTGCACAGGATAAAGAAAGTCCTAAAGCGCAGAAAGAAGAAAGGATCATCATCACTAAAAAAGGTGACAGTACCGAGAAAATGACCGTTGTGGTTGATGGCGATAAAGTTACCGTAAACGGGAAACCCGTTGAAAATTTTAAAGACGGTGATATTGAGATCATCAAAGGAAAAATGAAGAGAGATATGATGATGGCACCGGAGATGAAAATGATGACAATTCCGGGCAGTCCAAGAACGTACAATGCACACATCGTGCTCAATTCAGGCAATAAAGCATTCTTAGGTGTGCAAACTGAAAAAGATGAAAAGGGTGCAAAAATAAGTTCTGTAACAAAAGGTTCAGCTGCAGAAAAAGCAGGATTGCTGAAAGATGATATCATTACTAAAATTGGGGATACTAAGATCGCAGATGCAGATGAGTTATTTAAAGCCATCGGCAAATACAATCCGGAAGATAAAGTTGCCGTTACTTATTTGCGTGCCGGCAAATCGAATACTGCTACTGCTTCCCTGGGCAAATCATCAATGGATAGAACCTTTACATTTAATGGTAACGGTGATCATAATTTCAGATTTGAAATGCCTGAAATTCCTGAAGCACCTGATGGAATGCATTTCAAATATTCTGTAAACAGCAAACCCAGACTGGGGCTGCAGATCCAGGATCTGGAAGAAGGAAACGGTGTAAAAGTGATTGATGTAGATGATGAAAGTGTTGCTGCCAAAGCAGGCTTAAAAGAAAAAGATGTGATCGTTGATGTAGATGGTAAAGAGATCAAGAATGTAGATGACCTGAGAGTTAAAATCAAAGAGGTAAAAGAAGGTGATTCTTTCAAGATCAAATATAAAAGAGACGGAAAAATACAAACTGCTGATGTGAAGTTTCCTAAAAAATTAAAGACAGCCAACCTGTAAATATTTCTATTTTTCTCATGTGTGTAGCCATTCTGATTCTTCAGGATGGCTTTTGTTTTCGCCCCTTCCTGCAACAATACATCCGATCATCTGTTATCTTTAGAAAAAATAATTTGTATGAAACATTTATTATTGATGGTAGGTATGGCTGCCTGTATTTCATCATCTGCACAAATATTCCGATCGAATGATCATCTGGTACATACATTTTCGATCGTTGCAAAAGATAGTGCAACTGGAGAAATGGCTGTTGCTGTACAAAGCCATTGGTTTGGCGTTGGTGCCGAAGTGCCCTGGGCAGAAGCAGGAATAGGTGCAGTGGCAACACAATCCTTCATCGATAAAAGTTACGGGCCCAATGCATTGAGTCTTTTAAAAAAAGGATTTACTGCACAAGAGGCATTGGATAGTTTAACCAAGGCAGATGCAGGAAGAGATGTTCGCCAGGTTGCCATCATTGATAATAAAGGGAACGTGGCAGCATACACCGGAAAGAATTGCATCCAATATGCGAAACATATCAAAGGCATTAATTTCAGTGTACAAAGCAATATGATGCTGGGTGATCAGGTTTGTGAGTTTATGGCCGCTGCTTTTAGAGCATCTTACGGAAAGCCTTTGGGAGAAAGGGTTCTACTGGCATTGGAAGCCGGACAAAAAGCGGGTGGAGATATCCGCGGTATGCAAGCTGCAGCAATTGTAGTTGTTTCGGGGAAGATCACCGAATCATGGAATAATAAAACTGTTGACCTCAGAATTGATGATGCACCCAATCCTTTGAAAGAATTAAGAAGACTGTATACCCTGCATCTAGCCTATCAGCACATGAATAATGGTGACCTAGCCACGGAAAAAAATGATATGGTAAAAGCCATGAACGAGTATCATGCAGCCATGAATTTATTCCCTTCAAATCTGGAAATGCAATATTGGACCGCAATTACCCTGGCAAACAATAAACAGGTTGATCAAGCATTGCCCATGTTACAAAAGATCTTTCTGCAAGATAAAAATTGGAAAGAGCTTACGAAACGCCTACCGCCTGTAGGCTTGCTTACAGTAAGCAAAGATGAGTTAAAGAAGATTTTGTCCCTATAAAACAAAAAACGGCAACTAAACAGAGATTGTTATTTTTGCGGCGATGAACATGGCAGATAAATACGAAGCAGTAATTGGCCTGGAAGTACATGCCCAGCTGCAAACCAACAGTAAATTATTTTGCGGCGACAGCATTGCATTTGGTGCGGAACCCAATACACATGTAAGCCCGGTAACATTGGGGCATCCCGGCACTTTGCCCAAGACCAATAAAAAAGCGGTAGAATATGCCGTGAAATTAGGTCTGGCCTGCAATTGTGAAATTGAATCCTACAATTATTTTGCACGCAAAAATTATTTCTATCCCGATCTTCCGAAAGGCTATCAGATATCACAGCATACCACTCCTATTTGTTTAGGTGGAACAGTAAAAATAAAGACGCATGAAGGCGAAAGAAATGTGCAATTGAATCGTATCCACATGGAAGAAGATGCAGGCAAAAGTATTCATGATCGTGATGATGATTATACCTGCGTTGATCTGAATCGTGCAGGAACGCCATTGGTTGAAATAGTAACTGAACCTGATCTGCACAGCAGTGAAGAAGCCTATCAATATATTACTGAATTGAGAAGATTGGTAAGATGGATCGGCATTTGTGACGGTAATATGGAAGAAGGAAGTTTGCGATGCGATGCCAATGTTTCTGTAAGATTGAAAGGAGAAAAAAAGTTAGGCGTGAAAGTGGAAGTGAAAAATCTGAATTCGATCCGTAATGTGAAGAAAGCGATCGATCATGAGATCGAGCGAATGATCAATATCATTGAGAATGGAGGAACCATCACCCAACAAACCAGAAGTTTCAATGCAGATAATGATACTACTTTTTCCTTGCGTGATAAAGAAGAAGCCAATGATTATCGATACTTCCCCGATCCGGATCTGGCACCATTTCATCTAACGCAGGAATATATTCAGCAAATACAATCATCATTACCAGCCTTGCCGGATCAATTGATGCATCAGTATCAGCATGCATTCGGATTAAGTGAATATGATGCTGCTCAATTATGTGATGAAAAACATGAATCAGATTTTTTTCAATCAACCATTCAGTTCACACAGCATTATAAGGCTGTTGCCAATTGGGTTACCGGACCGGTGAGGCAATATTTGCATGAGCATCATCAATCCTTTGAAACAATTAGTTTATTGCCGCAAACTTTAGCGCAACTAATAAAAATCGTGGATGATGGTAAGGTTAACTTCTCTATTGCGTCTTCACGACTGCTGCCTTTTCTCTTGAAAGAGAACAAAGACCCTTTACAATTAGCAGAAGAATTAAATCTGCTGCAGGTGAGTGATAGTAATGAACTCGAAGGATGGGTGAATGAAGCGATCAGTAAGATGCCTGATAAAGTAGCTGAATATAAAAAAGGTAAAAAAGGACTGATCGGTCTATTTGTAGGCGAAGTAAAAAAACTGAGTAAAGGAAAAGCAGATCCAAAAGTGGTAACTGCGTTGTTACAGAAAAAATTAAGTCAGTAATACAACTGATGTTACAGATTAAATAAAAAACATGAAGAAGATTTTTATTGGTGTATTAGCGTTGGTTGCCATGAGTTCCTGCAAGGAAAAAAGATTCGGCGCCTTTGTTGTAGCAGGAAAGATAGAGAACACAGCAGCAGAAAAAATCTACCTGGAAGAGCTTCCATTCGGGGGCGACAATCCTGTAGTATTAGATTCAGCTACTTTGAACAAAAAAGGAACATTTGAATTAAGAGCTATAGGAAAAGAAGAAGGCTTATATCTTATCGCTGTTCAAAATGGTCCTGAAGTTTTGATCATCAATGATAATAACAGTATCAAATTAAGGCTGGATGCAAATAATTATAAAGCATACACGACAGAAGGCTCTGAAGCTTCTGCTTCATTACATCAGTTCCTGGAAAATTATAGTGCGTCATTTAAACTTGTGGCCGATGCCTTTGTTTTAGCTGATTCTTTGCAAAACTCAAAAGTTACAGACAGTGTTCGTACAGTTGCCAATTTGCAGAAAGATATACAACTGAAAAAATTCAATGCATTTTTAACCGATTTTATCGATAATACTTCCAGTCCTGCCTTGAGATATTATGCTTTAGGAAAATCATTTAAAACGATGGAACCTGAGGAGATCAAAAAACTAGCTGATGCTTCTTCAGAAAAATTCAAGGATCATCAGGGTCTTGCTAAATTGAAGGGTTTAATTGATTCCCAGATCGAATCAGATCCTAAATTGGCCTTGTTACATAAAACAGCTCCTGAAATAAATTTACCCGACAGCAGCGGAAAGATTATTTCTTTAAAAAGTTATAGAGGCAAATATGTTTTGGTTGATTTTTGGGCAAGCTGGTGCGGACCCTGCAGGCAAGAAAACCCCAATGTTGTTGCTGCTTATGATCAATATAAGGACAAGAATTTTACGGTGCTCGGCGTTTCTTTGGATAACGATAAAGATGCATGGGAAGCTGCCATTCAGCAGGATCATTTAAAATGGGATCATATCAGCGATCTAAAACAATGGGAAAGTTCAGTAGTTGCCCCATACAAAATAACCGCCATCCCTTTTAATGTATTGGTTGATCCTGATGGAAAGATCATTGCAGTTGGGTTAAGAGGTCAGGCATTACAAAACAAACTGAGAGAAGTATTAAAATAGATCAGTGCATTGATCTATTGCTTGATCTAATTATTCCTCAAGCCTGATATTATTTATTCAACAAATAGGAAGCAAATCAATACCAAGCAGAATTTATTGAGCTCTATGCATAAAAAAACTCCGACGAATTCGTCGGAGTTTTTTTATGCAGTATTTTATAAATCTATACTAATCTTATTTTATTAAGGTTTAGGATTTTTAACCGGCGCACTTGTAGCAGATGGTGCGTTCAAAGATGTTTCATC
>CAIKTE010000154.1 GCA_903830285.1 uncultured Chitinophagaceae bacterium
AACCAGCAAAAAGATACGAAGAAGACAATAAGAAGAAGATAGCAAATGAAGGTCTTCAGCAGTCAAGAAAAAAAACTATATAAAGACAACATAAAAATAATTTGTAAGGCAAAACAAACTGTTATGATCACTTTAAAAGACGCTGTATTGAAAAAGACAGCAGCAATATGTATCGGCTGTTGCTTATTTACATCCGGCATCCATGCACAGATCGATGTGCCCGAATTTCAGGTAGACGTACTCAATAAATTCAGGACAGGTGTCAACATTTCCTATTACGAGAATTACTGGAAGAAGTCAAGTGCATTGCTCGATCAATACGATAAATTATTACAAAAAGTAGAGCTCGCTCATCAGATCGGCTTTACAACTGTTAGGCTCCCCGTTTCATTCGACAATTATCTCATCTCAGGAACAAATACTATTAATCCCGAATTGATAAAAGAATTAAGTGAAGCGTATGACTATATCGATAAACATGATATGAATCTGATCATCACCTATCATTACGGACAATTATACAAGAAGGCCGATCAAACAAGAGAAAGTCTGCGTATTGCAGACATGTGGTCGCAGTTGGTGAAAAATTTCAAAGGGAAGGGATACAATAATTTGTTTTTCGGATTATATAATGAGCCAAGGATACCTGCAGATAACTGGTATTTTGCAAAAGGGAAAATGATGTCGGTGCTCAGACCATTAGATCAGGAAAGATACTGGATCATCGGTTCTACCGACTATAACGGTATTGATGCATTTGTTCATTTAAGAGTGATCCCCAATGATAAAAAGATCATCTACACTTTTCATTTTTATCAGCCTTATATTTTTACGCATCAGGGTGCAGACTGGGATCCCGATAAAACTTATATCAAAGTATTGCCTTATCCCCATAACCCTGCTGAAATGCCCCCACTGCCGGCAAGGGCTATGACCAATGACATGCAGTATAATTATTATCACTATCATACAAAAGGGAATAAGCTTTTTATTGCCAGCAGAATTCAGAGAATATATGACTGGCTGGTAGAACATCAGGTACCCGTTATTTGTACAGAAACAGGAGTGATCAATAATGTTCCCCAACAATACCGGGAAAATTATTTATCTGATGCAACAGATGTGATGACACAATATGGAATACCCGTATTGGTTTGGGACCTCGATCAAACCTTTACCATCATCGATAAAAATAAAACCCCCTTAAAAAGTATTGTTGAATGGATCAATGCTTTTAATAAATGATGGGCTAACTAATAGGATGTCAAATTAAAAATGCATTTTTGAAGTACTTGCTATAAATAACAATACTTTTATCGGATGAAACAGACCAAACTAATGCTACGCATACTCGTTATTATGATAACAGTATCCATTCTTTCTTGTTCTCCACGTCCCATCCAAACAACGGCGTCCTGGGTGAACAGAGAAAAAATAAAACCTCCTTACAAGAGTGTTTATATTGTAGTGTTCACAGAGAACATGGGTATGAAAACTACTTTGGAAACCGATCTGGCTGAAGCTGCCCGTGCAAGAGGTTTAAAAGTGCATAAAAGTATTGACGATTTTGGCCCCATTTCCAACGTACAAAAAATGCCAGAAAAAGAAGCTTTCATCAAAAAAGTAATAGACGACAGTTGCGAAACAATATTTGCAGTGGCATTGGTTGATAAAAAATCAGAGACCAAGTATGTTCCGGGCAGTTCGGCCTATATGCCTTATTCTTATGCAGGCTATGGTGGTGTTGGAATGTATGGCGGGTTTGGCGGCTATTATGGTTATGGTATGGGCATATCATCTCCTGGATATTATGGTTATGGCATGGGCATGAGTACACCGGGATATTACGAAACAGATAAAACCTATTTTATCGAAGCTAAATTTTTTGATGTAAAATCAGAAGAATTGTTGATGTCTATTCAATCCATTGCAACAAATCCTACAACTATTCAAAAGTCAAGTAAGCAATACACACAAACATTGGTGGATGAGATCAATGATCTGGGATTTAATAAAAAGAAGAAATAATAACTTCGCCCCGGTTGGGTGTTTTCACCAACCGGTTCAATGAACACAGATTTATTAAAATTGGGGTAACTAATTCCGATAGAAACTTTGTTGGTGAAAAACACCAACAAAGGCGCAATAATGAAACTGAACGACGCCCCGGTTGGGTGTTTTCACCAACTGGTTCCTTAGGGTATCTTCTTTATTAAGAGTTATCATTTCAGCTATGTTGCTGTTCCTTTCCAACGAAATGTCAATTTACTAACGACGTTACGCTGGGTGTTTTCACCAACTGGTTTCAGTGAGGTACATATTTTTTAAAAAGATATCATCCGGTAACTTTAATGCATGCAATTAACACTGTACCATCCACAGTTTTTTACTGCCACCATATTAGAGTGGAAACCATTACTAAAAGAAGATAAATACAAAGACATTATTATAGATAGCTTGCGATTTTTAGTAAAAGAAAAACGTGTTATAGTATATGCCTTTGTAATAATGAGCAATCACCTTCATTTGGTTTGGCAAATACAGGCAGGCCATACAAGAGAAAATGTACAAAGAGATTTTTTAAAGTTTACTGGGCAGATGTTGAAATATGAACTCCAGAAAAATAACCCAGTATTATTACAATCTTATTCTGTACTTGCTAAAGACAGGCAATATCAGTTTTGGAAACGTCATGCATTAAGTATTGATTTATTTAGTGAAGCCGTATTATTACAAAAGATTGCGTACATACATCAAAATCCAGTGAAAGCAGGGTTATGTAGTTTAGCAGAATTGTACAAGTACTCTTCAGCTAATTTCTATGAAACAGGAAAAGATTATTTTGGTTTTATAGAACATGTGAAAGGTTGATATGATTGATAAAAATTCGTCTTGGAATCCGGTTGGTGAAAACACCACAGCTGTTCGAAAGATAATTATGAGGTGTTACACAATAAAAATTCATTAA
>CAIKTE010000155.1 GCA_903830285.1 uncultured Chitinophagaceae bacterium
AAACAGAATTGGTCAAAATGGTGAAGGAAGAATGCGTGGATATTTTCAAATAGTCAGGAATTGGAAAATGCCAGTCCAAATATGCAACTTCATAAAAATTAAGTTTCAGTTACCCATACATACAATTGATTGGGGACATCCAAATATTAGAGATTCAGGCTTAAATGATTATTATGAAAGTAATCCTCTAAGTTGGAGTAGAGAAAAAACCGACTTCCTTTTATTTACAGGAAGTCGGTTTTTTAGAAAGTCTCAATAAAACGGTCGTTTTGTGAGACAGGAAATATATCAATAAACAGAGAATGTCCGAGGACAGCCTGTTTATATAACATTTTCTCTTCTTTATGATTATACGCATAAAATTTGGTCTTGCACCAAAGTAGTTTTATACTTAAATCAATTACCCTTAAACAATTTGATATGAAAAAAATAGCCCTGCTATTAATAGGAAGTTATGCGCTCACCCTTTCAGCATGTAATAATACCGATAATGCTGCAACAGCAAATGGATCTACTTCAGTCACAGAAACTAAAGGAGCAGGTCAGTCGGGAGTGAAAGATGATGCTTCACAAAAAAACGTGGTACAGGTTGCCACAGGAAGTAAAGATCATACAACATTGGTTGCAGCTGTTAAAGCTGCAGAATTGGTAGATGCATTAAGCAATGCGGGTCCTTTTACAGTTTTTGCCCCTACCAATGCAGCTTTTGATAAACTGCCAGCCGGTACAGTAGATGGCCTATTAAAACCTGAAAAGAAAGAGGCCCTGACCGATATCTTACAATACCATGTTTCTGTAGGTGTATATAAAGCAGAATCATTGCAGGATGGCCAAAAGATCGGACAGGTTAATGGTGATAATATCATTATCACTAAAAAAGATGGTAAGATCATGGTAAATGGTACTGCAACAATCATTGCATCCATTCCGGCATCAAACGGGATCATTCATGTTATCGATGGTGTTTTACTTCCCCCAAAAAAATAAAGCATACCTCCCCATAATCAAAGAGCATGAAATTAAATTCATGCTCTTTTTTATAAGTGATGTATCTCTTTCTGTGACTGAAATAATTTCTCCTGCATTACGGTAGATATACTGATCGCTTTTTGTTTAATAAGTTTTGCATTATTCCCTTTAAAATATTGGTCAACGTTGTCAGTAAATAATGTATTCCAATGCTCAAAATGCTTTTCATTTAATGGTCTTATATGATGTAAATGGGTATGCAAGTTCATCGGGTTACCTGAATAGTTTCCTGTATAAAATAAAATATTCTCCCAAAAATCATACATCACAGCTAAATGTTTTTCCCAGTTTACTTTTGCAACATCATTAAAAATAAAACCAATTACTTCATCGGTTTTAATTCTATCATAAAAACTGTTTACGAGTAGCTCAATATCTTTTCTGTTTTCAATATCTTTTTTCATAGATCTTTTCGATTGAATTTTCTTGTAGAGAAAAATATAGGTACCCCAATCCATAACAGAAGCACAGTAAATGAGAATATCCCTCCTATATATGTTCCAAAAAAATCTTTGAATATCGCGCCGGTATAACCCATCAT
>CAIKTE010000156.1 GCA_903830285.1 uncultured Chitinophagaceae bacterium
ACTTGATAGAAAGGGTATGAGGACATAATGTTAGATGTTAGATGTTAGATGTTAGATGTTAGATGTTAGATGTTGAATTGCGGTAATAAATTTAAACTATATAATTACAAAAATTAAAATGGTTTTCTCATTTAACATTTAGCATGTAATATTCAACATTAAACCTGAAATACTCCCGTCTTAAAATCATCCATATCAGGATTATGATTAGCGGCATTAATTCCTTCGCTGATCACCTGCCTTGTTGCAAAAGGATCGATGATATCATCTACCCATAATCTGGCAGCAGCATAGTAAGCAGAAGTTTCTATTTCGTATTTGGCTTTCAGGTCATCCAGTAATTTTTTCTCTTCTTCAGCACTTACAGTTTTGCCTTTTGCTTTCATGGTGGCTACCTGAATCTGCAACATGGTTTTTGCGGCCTGATCACCACCCATTACTGCAATCCTTGCAGAAGGCCATGCATAAATAAAACGCGGGTCATACGCTTTGCCGCACATCGCGTAATTGCCCGCCCCGTATGAGTTGCCAACGATGATGGTTATTTTGGGAACAACAGAATTGGCAACAGCATTTACTAATTTGGCACCATCTTTTATAATACCGCTATGTTCGCTTCTGCTTCCCACCATGAACCCTGTTACATCCTGTAAGAACAATAAAGGGATTTTTTTCTGATTGCAATTCATGATAAAGCGAGCGGCTTTATCGGCACTGTCGTTATAAATAACACCACCCAACTGCATCTCGCCTTTTTTATTTTTAATGACGAGTCTTTGATTGGCAACAATGCCCACTGCCCATCCATCTACTCTTGCATAACCGCAAATGATCGTTTTGCCATAATCTTTTTTAAACTCATCAAATGAATTAGCATCAACAACACATTCGATCAATTCAACCATGTCGTAGGTTTTTGCATTCCCTGCTGAAATGATCTTATAAATTTCTTCTGCTTTTCTTTTGGGATGTGTGGAAGCTATTCTATCAAATCCTGCTTTGGGTTTTTCGCCCAGTTTGCTCATGATCTTTTTAATATGATCGAGACAATCTCTTTCTGTTTTGAATTTATAATCGGCAATGCCGCTGATCTCTGTATGTGTTACTGCGCCGCCTAATGTATCATTGTCTATGTCTTCGCCGATCGCTGCTTTCACGAGATAAGAACCTGCCAGAAAAATAGAACCATTCCCTTCCACCATTAAAGTTTCATCGCTCATAATGGGCAGGTATGCACCACCTGCAACACAGGCACCCATCACTGCGGCGATCTGTGTAATGCCCATGGCACTCATCCTGGCATTGTTGCGGAATACTCTTCCAAAATGTTCTTTGTCGGGAAAGATCTCATTCTGCATCGGTAAGAAAACACCTGCACTATCAACTAAATAAATGATGGGTAATTTATTTTCCATTGCGATCTCCTGCATGCGCAAATTCTTCTTGCCTGTTATTGGAAACCAGGCACCGGCTTTAACTGTCTGATCATTGGCAACGACCACACATTGCCTGCCGCTGATATATCCAATGCCTGCAACTGTTCCACCGCAGGGACAACCACCTTGTTCCTCATACATATCAAATCCTGCAAAGCTGCCAATTTCTGTAAATACAGCATCCTTGTCCAGCAGATATTCAATACGTTCTCTGGCTGTTAATTTATTTTTTTCTCTTTGTTTATCGATCGACTTTTTTCCACCACCTAGTTTAATGATCTCAAAACGTTGCTGCATAACCTGCACGGCAGCTTTCATCCAATCTTCCTGCTTGTTTGTGGCTTCATTCATATGCGAACAGTTGTTAGTTAACAAAGATAGGGGGAAGGCTTAGTACAATATGATATTCCGGGTTGCAACCTTCGAAAGATTGGCTACGCTTTAAATCAAGGTTTTCTTATTGTCAGCTACCTATCTGCTTCGGAGTAAGTCCCTTATTTAACGGACTTACTCCGAAGCAGGTACGAAGAAGGTACGGATCTGGTATATCGTGTCTTACACTGAAAAAAGCGGTTGAACAGTCAGTCAGGCTTTCAAATCCTTTTTCAAAACAACCATGCCCCTATATTCTTCTTTCATCCATTCAAATGTTGGCATGGGTAATTGAAAGCTTCCGCAGATCTCAAAGCCTATAGTTTTATAAAATGCAATGGCATCATCACTCGAATCCATCGCTTTTAAGAACACGATATCTTTTTTATGTTGCTGAGCAATTGTAAAGACATATTGCATCAGTTTTTTGCCCAGACCTTTGCCGGTTGCTTCTTTATAAACATAAATACGTTCCACTTCCAATGCATTCAATTTTTCAAAGCCTTGCAATGGTTCATTAATTTTTATTTTGAGATAGCCTAAGGCTTTATTGTTTTTATACGCAACACAATACTTGATATTCTCATCGGCTAATTCTTTTTGCAGAACATTTTCCGGGTAAGCATATTGATGCATATACCAATCGGCACCGCCTTCATTCCAGAGATACAAGTAATGTTCTTTATAAATATCTTTTGACAATGCAGACAATTTGCATGCATCGGCAGTATTCATTTGCTGAATGATTATTTGATGGTCCATTCAAAATTTTCTGTTTTGGGTATCAAATCAAATCCTTGTCTGAAAAGTTCAGGAGGTATTGCCAATTTTCTTGCTTCAGTATTGATCCATGCCCCATCAACTGTAATGAGGGCAGAGAGTTTATTCCCATTCTTCCATATCTCATGCACCATGGTCCATCGCCTGATGTCATCAGTACATTTTGCCATCTTCACGTTTATCTCAATTAGATCACCAAAATGGATCTCTCTTTTAAATACAGCTTCTTCTCTCAGTAAGATCGGCCCCATATGATGTTGCATCATCACGGCAGCGGTCAAACCGTGTTCCGTTAAAAAACTCATTCTTACAAATGCGCCCCAGTCGTAATACACACTATGGCGTAAATGAAAATTAGGATCCAGATCACTCCATCTAATTTCTACTTTCTTTTTGTATTCGGTCATAGTAAAATTTGAAGGAGCAATTTAACTGAAATTATAAATAAGCTTCGGTTTTTTAGATAGCTTTCTGTATAACAGGCATTCAGATATAGGAAGCTTAAAATTATATGCACTATTCACC
>CAIKTE010000157.1 GCA_903830285.1 uncultured Chitinophagaceae bacterium
ACCACATATCTAGCACATTCAGATGAATCGGCCTATGTACGCATGGGAAGGAATGCTGTTCCAGATGTTTATACTGCCAATGATCAATTCACGTTTGGTAAAGGCAATGTTTTGACTGATGGCAAGGATGTGGCCATTATTTCCACAGGAGAAACGGTTTATCATGCACTTCAGGCGGAAAGAGAACTGAAAAGGCGTGGCATTCATGCCATGGTAATTGATATGCACACGCTAAAGCCATTCGATGAAGAACTTATCCTGAAAGCTGCTTCACTTGCAGGGCATATAATAACTGTTGAAGAACACAGTATCTATGGTGGATTGGGTGGCATTGTTGCTGAAACTGTGTCTCAACAATGTCCGGTAAAAATGAAAATCATCGGCATTCCTGATGAAAATGTGATTAATGCCAAACCACTGGAAATATTTGAATACTATGGTTTAACTTCTGTAAATATTTCAGCACAAGTCATGAGGTTGCTAAATAAATAGAATGAGTTCATTTAATAAAATGCATGACCCATTTAAAGTTTATATCGTGAAAAGTATTTTACATTTCTTTATTCTAGTTACTCTCCTGCTTTTTCTTACTTCCACCACAAATGAATCTGGCTGGGTTAAATTGCTTGACAAGAACCTGAGTAAGTGGGAAATTTATCAGAGCTACCGTTTTCCGGAAAATTCTGATGCTTCCGTTCCAGTAAATGCAAAAGGTGAAAAAATACAACCAATCGGATACCATAAAAATGAAGCAAATGTTATATCCGTAAATATGGTAGATAACGAGCCTGTATTAAGAATAAGCGGTGAAATATATGGTTGTGTCTTTACTAAACAGGAATTTCAGAACTATCATTTAAAACTCAAAATGAAATGGGGTTCCCTTAAATGGCATCCCCGAAAGAATCAACCACTCGATTCAGGAATATTATATCACTCGCAAGGCGAATGTGGCAGTGATTATTGGCATTCATGGATGCATTCTGAAGAATTGCAGATAATGGAAGGAGGATTGGGAGATTATTGGTGCTGTGGTGCAACTGGTGGTAGTGTGAAAATGAGGACTGTTAATAATAAGATGGGTATCTATGATCCCAATGGGACTGAATTAAATATGGGTGTTGATGGAAGGGAGGGCTTTGTACAACATAAAGAGAATTTTGAAATACCAGGAGAATGGAATACAATTGAACTCATTTGCTTTGGTGATAAAAGCTTACATATTGTTAACGGTCATTTAGTTATGGCTGTTTCAAAAATGGTATTTAAAGATGGGGAAACTCTTAAACGTCTAGATGAGGGGAAAATTCAGTTGCAAAGTGAAGCAGGAGAAGTTTTTTATAAAGAAATCGAGATAAAAGAGTTAAATAGTGTCCCTAAGCAATTTAAGGCCTATTTTAATAATTAAGGAGATAGAACAGATTCATTAAAATATAAAAGGTTAAAGACCAATGAACATAATAAAAATAATCTTGATTATTTACGTCTTGATGATCCAACTCTCCGGATTTACTCAAGATAACAAAAAAAGTGCTTCCAATACCTTTTGCAACCCTCTGAATCTGAGCTATCGGTTTCAACCCGATCTGCCATCGAGGCGGGAAGCTGCAGACCCAACTGTAATTTCATTTAAAAATAACTATATTTTGTTTGCTTCTAAATCAGGTGGTTATTGGTCTTCTCAAGAGCTTACTGACTGGAATTTTGTTAAATCAGAGGGTATTCCAACAGAAGATTATGCTCCTACTGCAATTGTTTTAAACGATACTGTTTATTTTTTAGCTTCTTCAGGTACAAAATGTGCTATTTATAAAACAAATGATCCTTTGAGCGGAAAGTGGAGCATTGCTGTAGATTCATTGGATATTCCTGTAACGGATCCGGCTTTCTTTTTAGATGATGACGGACGCCTGTATTTATATTGGGGATGTTCCAACAGGAATCCTATTTATGGGGTTGAGCTGAATTATAAAAACAATTTTTCATTTATTGGTGAACCCAGGGAATTAATATTTTCAAATTCTTCTAGTTACGGTTGGGAAGTGCCGGGAGACTATAACACAATTTATAAAGCAAAATATTGGTATAGTGGCACATGGGTTGAAGGTGCATGGATGAACAAAATCAACGGTATATATTACCTGCAATATGCTGTACCTGGGACGGAGTTCAAGAGTTATGCCGATGGTCTGTATACATCAAATACACCTTTGGGGCCATTCAAACTTGCTGAAAACAATCCTTTTTCATATAAGCCTGAGGGTTTCATTAACGGGGCTGGTCATAGCAGTACGTTTCAGGATAAATATGGTAATTACTGGCATATATCCACAATGTCCATTTCGGTCAAACATCAATTTGAACGTAGACTAGGGCTGTTTCCTGCTTTTGTAGATAAAGACGGAATATTTTATACCTACACAAGTTTTGGTGATTTCCCACACATTGTACCACAAAAGAAAATGGAAGGTCCCGATGAATACCAACCTGCAGATATGTTGCTTTCCTACAATAAACCCGTTGAAGTATCTTCTTCTTTACCAGAGCATCCAAAGGGAAATATAACTGATGAAAACATACGTGAATATTGGAGCGCTGAAACAGGCAGCAAAGGAGAATGGGTAATTGTGGATTTATTAAATTCCTGTAAGGTAAACTCGGTTCAGGTGAATTTTGCGGAAGAAGGTTGTAAACTGTTTAGTCGGTCTGATTCTATTTACCATCAGTATCTTATCGAATATTCGAACGACAAGAAGACATGGGAAAAGTTAGTTGATAAAACGATTAACCGGACTGATATCCCGCATGACTATGTTGAATTGCAAGCATCTGTTAACGCACGATATATCCGGTTAACCAATTATCACGTTCCCGACGGAAAATTAGCCATTTCAGGTTTACGCGTCTTTGGAAAAGGAAATGGCAAGCTCCCTCAAAACGTTTCGTCTTTTACTGCGTTGCGTGATGCTGCTGATGCACGTCATGTTACATTAACCTGGCATAAAAGTTCTGATGCTACAGGTTACAACATTCGTTACGGATCAAAACTAAACAAGTTATACCTGAATTACCAGGTATTCAACACTGA
Organism: uncultured Chitinophagaceae bacterium; assembly: GCA_903830285.1. GTDB lineage: Bacteria > Bacteroidota > Bacteroidia > Chitinophagales > Chitinophagaceae > CAIQDX01. The sequence continues at coordinate 3,089 of CAIKTE010000157.1, forward strand.
CACACTAACTATAAACAGTCTAAACAAGTTAGAGGATTATTACTTTACCATCGA
>CAIKTE010000158.1 GCA_903830285.1 uncultured Chitinophagaceae bacterium
AACCGATCGTTTCTTTGAAGCTTATTATCATGTAAAAATATTTTCAGATTCTTTACAGGCACTGGGTGACAGTCTTTTTTATTCTCTGGAAGATTCCACATTCCGTTTATTCAAGAATCCCGTGGCATGGACGCAGGAAAATCAAATAACAGGTGATACCATTTATATGTTTCTTGCCAATAAAAAGCCGCAACGTTTATATGTTTTTGAAAATGCGATGGCCATCAGTAAAGAAGGCAAGGGATATTTCAATCAGGTAAGAGGCAATACCATGAATGCTTACTTCAAAGATGGTAAGATCAATTTCATGAAAACAAAGGGAAGTCCGGCAGATAATGTGTATTATGCTGTGGATGATAATAAAAAATTTGTTGGGGTAAATAAATCTTCTTCCGATTTGATCAATGTTTATTTTGATGAGGGCAAACCGCAAAAAGTTATTTTTGTTAATAACCTGCAGGGCACTATGTATCCCATGCGGCAGGTAGACCATGATCTTTTAAAGGTTCGAAAATTTCAATGGTTAGACGATAAAAGACCAAAATCAAAATTGGATATACTGGCAAATTAATGTAAGGCTTCATCAGTTTTATAAAACATTGTTTTTCTTTCTGCAATTGATGTATTGTATCTTTATTTCATGATACAATTCTTTAAACGAAATTTTATTGATCCGCTTAATGAGTTCATGCACGACAGTCGTGCGATCGGAATTACATTATTAGTTTGCACCGCCATTTCATTGCTGTTGAGTAATTTTGGGAATTTCGGTGAATGGTACAGAGCTTTCTGGTCATTTCATTTCGATGGTACAGAAAATCATTTTGCAAATGTGGGTTCCCTCTCTTTACCTAATTCGCCGATACTGATCATCAATGATTTTTTGATGGCTTTGTTTTTCTTTCTTGCCGGAATGGAAATCAAAAGAGAGATCGTAGAAGGTCAATTATCTACTTTTAAAAAATCATTATTACCAGTTGTAGCAGCCATTGGTGGAATGCTGATTCCTGCGATATTGTTTACTCAATTTAACAGAGGAACAGAATTCATGCGTGGATGGGCAATACCCACAGCTACTGATATTGCGTTTACTTTGGGAGTAGCATCTTTATTAGGGAGCAGGGTTCCTGTATCGCTTAAGATCTTTCTTACGGCACTGGCCATTATTGATGACCTCGGAGCCATTATTATCATTGCTCTATTTTACGGTGGTCATATTCAGTTCGGATTTATTCTATTATGTGCAGTCATCATTTTCTTTTTACACCTGCTCAAAAAATATAATGCAAAATTTGGTGCCATACAATGGATCCTTGGTTTTTTATTGTGGTACTGTATGTTTAATTCAGGCATTCATGCAACGGTTGCAGGAGTTGTATTTGCATTTATGATGCCACATACACTATTATCCAAATTTGAAAAGAAGTTTCATCTACCCGTTTATTTTATCGTTGTACCCATTTTCGCATTGGCTAATACTGCTATTTTATTTCCGGCTAACAGTTTACAATTATTAACAGGAACATTGAGCTGGGGCATCATTATTGGACTATGCATAGGAAAGCCATTAGGTATTGTTGGTGCTTGCTATTATGTTGTAAAAAAAGGTTTTGCAGAATTGCCAAAAGATATCAGTTGGAATAAATTGATAGGTGCCGGATTATTGGCGGGCATTGGATTTACCATGAGTATTTTCATATCAACACTTGCATTCGATACTGCGATACAAATTGATATTGCAAAGATTTCTGTGCTGATAGCTTCATTAATAGCCATGAGTTCAGGGTATCTCTGGTTGAAATACCGAAGTTGATCATTCAGTTGAAAAGTATTGATTGATCCTGTTTGAATTATTTGAAGAATACGACTGCACCTGCTACTGCAATGATGATAAATGAACTCAAAGAACTTACCCATACCAATTTCCTGGAGAATGAGACCTGTGGTAAACTGAATATTTCTGGATCGAATTTGAAAATTCCGGCTTTACTCCTTCCTCCTGTGAGTATTGAATAAAATTTGAGAGAGAGCCTTTTCATGATGTCTTCTGTCATAAGTGTGATAAATAAAACGATCAGCGGCAACAGAAGAAATGAAAGCATGGTATTTTTTGAAAAAATATTATCTGAAAGCTTTATGATATTATTCAAAAAGATAATTAAGGGCGCATGAAAAGCATAAACGAAAAAGGAAGATTCTGTTAATTTCATCCAGAATGAGCGACTCATCATTTTCAATAATACTGTATCAAAAATGAACCATACTCCATAAAGTCCCAAAATTTCATTCAATTTATAGATAAATGAAACTGAGAAAGCAGTATGCATTCCGAATAAATGGGTTGCATAAAAAGTGATATAAGTCTTGACAATAGAAAGAAGAATGAATATGGTTAATGATGCTTTTGCCGTGAAAAATGTAAACTGTTTGGAAGTATCTACTTGATGAATTGCCAGATATGCACCAATAAAGAAAAAAAGGTAGCCCCTGTCATTCTCAACCCCACCGATGTAGTTGGTAAAAAGCCAAAACAGTAACATTGCACTTAAAGAGAGTAAGGGTATTTTGGTGATCAGATATCTTATCAGCGGTACAAATAAAACGAACATAAATAATACACGCAAATACCATAACTGAAAGACAATGGGCGATTTAAGGATATAAGAAATGATCTCAACAAACGAAAGATCGATCATTTTTTTTCCTATCATCCCAGAAAAAGCATAAACCGAATTTTGTGGAACAAAAAAAGTTTCAAATATAAATGTGATGATCAACCCTGAGAGGCTAATTAATAGATAAGGAAATATAATTGTTTTGATTTTAGATGTAATCAGTTTTAGATAAGATCTCTTTGATCTGTAAAACAGGAAAAAGCCTGAGGTGATCATCATTAATGGTAAACGGAATCGCAGTAATCCATTCAGTATAAAATTCTGTACCACTTCATTCCATTGGAATTCTTTAGTTACCAGCATTGAAGGTGTCATAATTGCATTAGCGCCTGATCCGTTATGAATGTAGAGTAAGGCTAAGATGCTAAAAAAACCTAGTAACTTAATTTTTTTACTTGTAAAGCTGTCGATCGTAAATTCTGAATTCTTCATTTTCTTTTCTATCTCCCACTTTCGTTAAACTAAATAATTAATTAAACCCCGCATGTAGAAACATGCCGGGTTCTGTTAAAATCCTATACCTCTAACAAATCCCACAATGTGAGATAAATTAATTCAGCAAAGCATAGTTGATCGCTACTATTGAAATGCTGCTAATGATCTTCAAAAAATTCAGGGGGAGTTTCATTTGATTATTTTAAGGGTTATTTATTAAGTTTCTATAGGTATAGTGAATTCCATGCCATTATCTTAAATAATTGATTATCAAATAATTATTTAAATTTCAATTTTGAATATTTTCTATAAATTGGAAACAAGCTCCTTTTTAAAGAAATAATATTCATTTTCCTATTCTCGGAAGTTTGATTACATTTAATATGAGAAATCCTGATTGAACCCTATTTGCAACATAATGCTTGCCGAATCTTTAAACAGCGACTATGAAAAACCATAAGACATTAAAGATCTTTATACTGGAGGATGACCGTTGGTATGGTACCATGCTGGAACATTTTCTTTCTCTTAATCCTGATTATTCGATCAAAAGATTTGAAGTAACCAAAGAGTTCTTCAATTCATTGCATGAATACCCTGATGTGGTAACCTTAGATTATTCACTAGCAGACAGCGATGGGGAACAAGTATTAAAAAAAATAAAAACAGTTGCTCCGGATACTAAAGTGATCATTATATCAGGCCAGGAAGATGTGGGAACCGCTTTGAAATTACTGAAAGCAGGTGCTTTTGATTATATCATAAAAGATGAAGAAACGAATGATCGTTTATGGAATGCATTACAGCATTTAGATGAGATCAAAGTGTTGAAAACAGAAGTAGAGAATTTAAGGGGTGAACTGAAAAAGCAATATGATTTCAGCAAAACGATCCTCGGACAAAGTGATGCCATCAAGAAAACATTTGTATTAATTGAAAAAGCCGCGCAAACAAATATCACAGTTTCTATCACAGGTGAAACAGGTACAGGCAAAGAAGTGGTCGCCAAAGCCATTCATTACCATTCGCAAAGAGCTAAACAACCATTTGTAGCGATCAATGTTGCTGCCATACCCAAGGATCTGCTGGAAAGTGAACTATTCGGTCATGAAAAGGGTGCTTTTACCGGTGCTGTTGGTCTGCGTACGGGTAAATTTGAAGAAGCCAATAAAGGGACCATTTTTCTGGATGAAATAGGGGAAATGGATATTCATCTGCAGGCAAAACTCCTGCGTGTGCTGCAGGAAAGAGAAGTGACGAGAATTGGCGGAAATACAGTTGTACCGATTGATGTTCGAATTATCATTGCTACCCATCGTAATCTGCAGGAACTGGTGAAATCAGGTTTATTCCGTCAGGATCTTTATTATCGTATACTTGGCTTACCTATTGAATTGCCACCTCTCAAAGACAGGGGAAACGATGTATTGATCCTTGCCAAACAATTCGTCAAACAATTTTGTGATGAAAATAAATTGCCAGTAAAATCACTTTCTCCGGAGGCACAAAAGAAATTATGTGGGTATCATTTTCCGGGTAATGTGCGTGAATTGAAATCAATGATCGAATTGGCTTCTGTTATGTCTGATGGCGAAACGATAGAAGAAAAAGATATCATGATCGAGAATAGTAATAATTTCAATAGCCTCTTAACTACTGAAACAACACTTAAGGAATACGAGGCACAGATCGTTCAGTATTTCTTAGACAAATATGATTCAGATATTATGCTGGTAGCAAAGAAGTTGGAAATGGGCAAATCCACCATTTATAAGATGATAAAGGACGGGGACATCAAGGTTAAGTAACCCGAACTCTGAAAAATAATTAATTATTGCAGCGAAGAATGGAACACGGATTACACAGATGAAACTGATTTACGCAGAAATTTGTTTAAACATGAGTCAATTAAATAGATCCACACTGCCATACCGCATAGCGGTATCAAATCAGTTATCATCAGTAATTTTCGCGTCATCCGTGTTCTATTTCTTAATTAGAACTTATATTAAATAGAAATTATCTAACTAATCTACTCTGTTTCCTTTTCCATCATCAAATAAGCTTTGATAAACCCATCAATTTCTCCGTCCATTACCGGCTGCACATTCCCAACTTCATAATCGGTTCTGTGATCCTTGATCATTTTATACGGATGAAAAACATAGGATCTGATCTGACTGCCCCACTCTATCTTTTTCTTGCCTGCATTATTTGCATTCAATACTTCTTGTCTCTTTCTTAATTCTTCATCATATAAACGACTCTTCAGCATTTTCATGGCCAACTCACGATTCTCGCCCTGCGTTCTGGCTTGCTGACATTCAACTATAATACCGCTAGGCGCATGTTTTAACCGAACGGCTGTTTCCACTTTATTTACGTTTTGTCCGCCGCTGCCTCCGCTTCTATAAAATGCCCATTCAATATCTGCAGGGTTAACACTTATTTCAATACTATCATCGATCAATGGATAAACATAGACTGAAGCAAAAGATGTATGCCTTCTTGCATTACTGTCAAATGGGGATATTCTTACCAGACGATGTACACCACTTTCGGCTTTTAAAAATCCATAGGCAAATGGCCCGTCAAATTGCAATGTCACACTTTTAATACCGGCCCCATCTCCTTCCTGAAAATCAAGTTCTGTTACTTTCCATCCTTGCTTATCGCCGTACATTCTGTACATGCGCATCAGCATTTCTGCCCAGTCCTGACTTTCGGTACCACCTGCTCCGGGATTGATCTGCAATACTGCAGGCAATTCATCCTCGGGCTGATTAAGCGTACTTTTAAATTCAGCATCTTCAATTTCTTTCAATGCCGAATCATAAGCTTGCTTTGTTTCTTCTTCGGTGGCGTCACCTGCTTTCCAGAAATCAAACAGCACGGCAAAGTCTTCAACCGATGCTTCCACCTGTTGATACAACTTCAACCAATACTCATTTACTTTGATTTCCTTCATGATACCGGTGGCTCTTTTATTATCATCCCAAAAGCCCTCCGATAACGAAAGCTGACGATCAGTCTCTACTTTATATGTGCGGTTCTCGACGTCAAAGAAACCTCCTCAGGACAATTACTCTGTCCCTCATACTCTTGATCTGTTCTTGTGTCATAGCTGCAAATATAATTGTATTGAAATGATTCTACGGCAGGCATTTGCAGGTAAGAATTATAACTTAAAAAAGCATTTAATAGATGCAAGCTGCTTTTTCTTCCTTTCATTGAAGCAATGTATCCATTTATTGAAGCATCGTAACCATAGAATGAAACAATGTATCCATACATTAAAGTAATGTCACCATAAAATGGAACAATGTATCCCTACAAAACCGCTTGGGTACAGGGAATCTTCATATTTTAAAATAAATGATTAGTCTTACTGTACCATTGCCAATTGATAATAAAAAAGCGCAGGTCTTTTAGCCTGTGCTTTTTTATTATTCTTTATTTCTTTTCTGTTCTTCTTATTTTTTCAAAGAAGCCATATCAATTACAAAACGATAATGAACATCGCTTTTCAGCATTCTTTCATAGGCTTCATTGATATCCTGCATCTTGATCACTTCGATCTCAGATACGATATTGTGTTCTCCACAGAAATCCAGCATTTCCTGTGTTTCTGCTATTCCGCCAATTAAAGATCCTGCAACGGCTCTTCTTCCCAGTATCATGGGAACAGTATGTAAAAAAGGTTCCAATGCACCTAAATAACCAACCAACACCAATGTGCCGCTGATATTTAAAGTGGCTACATAAGGATTCAGATCATGCGCATAAGGAACGGTATCAATGATTAGATCGAATTTACCTTTTACCGAATTCATATGATCCTTGTCGGTTGAAATAACCACCTCATCTGCTCCCAATTCTTTGGCATCTTTTTCTTTATTGGGTGATCTTGAAAACAGTGTTACTTCTGCGCCCAATCCTTTTGCCAGTTTAATGGCCATATGTCCCAAACCTCCCAATCCTACCACCGCTACTTTACTTCCTTTTCCAGCTTTCCAATGCCTAAGCGGCGACCATGTAGTAATACCTGCACAAAGCAAAGGTGCAACGGCTGCCAGATCAAGGTTTGCCGGTACTTTCAAAACAAAGTGTTCATCTACAACGATCTTTTCAGAATATCCTCCAAAGGTCATTCCCCCCAGATGTTTATCAGCACCGTTATAAGTTCCTGTTGATCCTGTTAAACAGTATTGTTCCAGATCTTGTTTACAACTATCGCAAGTACGGCAGGAATCGACCAGACAGCCAACAGCGGCAACATCTCCTACTTTCAGTTTTGTAACTTCAGCCCCAACCCTTGTGATCTTTCCAACAATTTCATGACCCGGGATTGCAGGATAAGTTGTAAAGCCCCAATCATTTCTTGCCGTGTGCAGATCCGAATGGCAAACACCGCAATAGAGTATTTCAATTTCAATATCTTTTGCAGTTGGTTCTCTGCGTTCGATATGCATTTGTTGTAAAGCTGCATCTGCTGCTTCAGTTCCGAATGCTTTTACATTTTTTGTTCCCATAATATGATTGTTTGTTTTTTTATTCGGTATTGTATTGAACAATTGGATCTAAGAAATGTTCGCGTGTATCCGATTAAAGGTAATAAATATATGAGCAAATAAAAGCCGGTTATTTAATGACAACTTTGATATTCTTCCCTAGTAACAGCTGCCAACCAATTAACCGCAGTTCCTTCAACAATACTTGTAATTGCAATATGTGTAAAGCTGCTATCTTTTCTTGCACCATGCCAGTGTTCAATATGCGACGGGATAACCACCACATCACCCTTTGTTAGTGATCTTGCAGGTTTTCCTCTTTCCTGATAGAATCCTTTTCCTTCCGTAACCAGTAATATTTGCCCTGCAGGATGTGTATGCCAGTTGTTTCGGCAACCGGGTTCAAATACCACATTGCCGATCGTATAATTTCCTGTTTCATCTTTAGGAACTAAAATATTTAACCATGCTGTTCCCGTAAAATAGTCTGAAGATGTTTTTTCGCCTTTTGTGAAAATTGTATTTTGATCATCTCTTTCCATAACTGTTTTATAAAGACTCTTTTTATAATTGAATTATTACTCTTTCAAAATAATCTTTAACTTATTTTACCACGGTGGTCACAGGTTTTTTTCACAGAGTAAATGGAGTATAACATTATTCTCTGCAAAACTCTGCGAATCACTCTATTTACTTTGCGGTTAATTTATATTTAATTTTGACGGAGTACTTATATTAAAACAAATCATTTCTATTTTGCTGCCAGATCACCATACCAATAAGCAGCCGTAACTCCTCCATCCATCAAAAAATCACTTCCTGTTATAAATGCACCTTCTGCACCCATCAATAATGCGCCTACATTTCCTACTTCATCTGGCGTACCTGCTCTTCCTACTGCTGAAGCCTCGATCATGCGGCGATATCCATCGCCTCTGGGTCCTGACAATTCATCTTTTGCAAGTGGAGTGATAATGATCCCGGGACTAATAGTATTGATCCTTGCACCCCGTTTACCCCATCTTACTGCTTCTGCCTTCACACGGAGTGAATTGCCTCTTTTGGATAATTGATATGCATGCAATGAGTCTTTCACTTTATCAGGTTGAAGCATTGAAAGTGATAATAGTTCTTCCGTTGCAGTAGTTGCCAAAGCTTTGTCTTCTTCTGTTGTTAATGCCGGAAGTCGATGTCCGGATTGCGAAGCGATCACCACACCTGAACCACCGCTTTCAATAACGTTCCCAAATTCTTCCAGCACGAGTGCAGTGCCGTATAGATCTACTTTAAGTATTGTGGATGGGGATGCCTGTGAAGGAGAAACACCTGCTGCATGTATCAATCCTGTGATGGGGCCGATTGATTGAGCTGTTTCAACAAATGCATGTACTGAATCTCTGGATGATACATCAACAGCTGCAGTACTTACTTCGAAACCAGCTTCACTTAATATTTTTGCAGCGGCTTCACTGTTTTCGGGGCGAAGATCAGCGAGAACAATATGTTTTCCTGCACCCACACGTCGAACGATAGCCTGACCAATAGATCCGGCTCCTATAACAACTATTACATTTGGTCTTTTCATTTTTTATATTTTAATACAGTTGTATCATTGAATTGAAATTAATGCTGTTGAGCAGTAGCATACATGGCAAGTATTTTCCAGTCTGCATTCGGAGACGACCTTGTAAATACTTCAACATAAGAAAGGAATAACGTTTTTTGAGTTCCTGAAACAGTAACAGCAAACCTCCCTTTACCAATAACCGTAGCTGTATTGTTTGAAACTGCAGCTTTGTTTTCCTCTATCTCTATGCTGTTATGAACAAAATTTCCACTTCTTAAAAATTGGATATATTCCTCTTTGAATTTACTTTCTCCACTGCCGTTCACCACTACGAATTTTTCATCAAACAGTTTTTCAAGAGAATCTATTTTGTTCTCCACTTCCCATTTAAATATCCGGTTTGATAATTTGATGATCTCAGTTTCAGCGGGTGATTGTCCGTATACCTGTATTGTAAACACAATTGCAATGATGGAACAAAGTCTTTTCATTATTTAATCGTTTTTAAATGATACTGTAAAGTTCATTAAACGATCATTCATAAAACAACGAAAACCAAATAATGATTTACGAAAATCAAATATTCCTGAATTTCAGCGGACTTAGCTCAACATGTTTTTTGAAGAAGTTATTGAAATGTGTTAGTTCGGTAAAGCCCAATGAATAGGCAATTTCAGATACATTCCATTTGCTGTGCTTCAATAAGATCTTCGACTCCTGTAATACACGTTCTGCAATGATCTGTGAAGTTGTTTTATCGGTTGTTTCTTTCATTGCTCTGTTCAGATGATTGACATGTATGTTCAATTGGCTGGCAAAATCAGATGCGGTCCTAAGACTAATAGATGGATGATTCTCATCAATGGGGAATTGTCTTTCCAGTAACTCTAAAAACAGAGTGGCTATTCTTTGTGAAGCATTCAAAGGATGTTTATCCATTTGAATGGCAGGTTGCATTTTCATTGCAAAATGGATCAATTCAAAAACGAGATTACGTAACACATCATATTTATGAACATAATCTGACTTGATCTCTTCAAACATTTTTTTATAAATACTGCTGATCTGTTTTACCTGTGCATCCGTTAATTCGAACACATGATTTCCTGCCGGCTGGAAGACGGCATATTGATTCAAATCCCCAAACTTGTGAAAGAAATGCTGATTGAAGATGCAGTAAGAACCGTTCTTAATTCTTTCTAAGTGTTCACAACTATAAGGAATATGGGGATTAGAAAAAAACAGGGCTTGGTTTTTTACTGATATGACCTTATCGGCATAATTCATATTGATATCACCGATCACCAGCATTATTTTATAAAAATCCCTTCTTTTGTAAGGAAGCGATCTAATTTTTCCGGGTTCTACGGGCTCATGTTGAAATACATTGAAATGTCCGATCTCATTTTTGATATTATCGGGCATCCAATCAAATTTCCTTTTATAAAATTCTTCTATGGATTCAACTTTGTTCATTACTGAAATTTACGAATTTCAACAAGCACTCTTACTCGTTTTTTAATTGCTTCTATTTAATACTGAAATTATTGGCAGCAGACCCATTACGGATCTCTTCTCCTGCATGAGCGATCACCGTAT
>CAIKTE010000159.1 GCA_903830285.1 uncultured Chitinophagaceae bacterium
AAGATCACAAAAGACCGTTATCTGCCAACAGGTCCTGAATTAGCACAAAGTGCACAGTTGTATGATATTAGTGGCGACAAAATGCAATTGATCTTAGACTTCCCAACTATTGGCGAACCGCATTATGCACAAGCTGTTTCAGCTGATGTGATCAAGAATAATTCAGTTAAATTCTTTAAGATCGACGAGAACACAAATAAATATGTTTCTAAAGGCGAAAGCACAACCAAAGTGGTGAGAGAAGGAAATAAAGTGCATGTGTATATGACCGCTATTCGTTCGCATTTCTCACCTGATAATATTGAAGGTATCAAACTCGGTGATGAAGTTTATTTCCATATCACTAACCTTGAACAGGATTGGGATGTGCCGCATGGCTTTGCTGTGAAAGCAGCCGGTAATGCAGAATTGCTGATCATGCCTGGTGAAACACAAACATTGAAATGGACACCGGACAGAGTGGGTATTATACCTATCTATTGTACAGATTTTTGCAGTGCATTGCATCAGGAAATGCAGGGGTATGTAAGAGTATCACCCGCAGGAAGCAATGTACCTATCAGTTACAGTTTAGGCACTAATCTGCCAAAAGAAGACAGTACAACAAAGAAATAATTTTCTAAAAAAGAGAGGTCTGTCCATTCGTGGGTACATGCCTCTCTTTTTATTTAATGATGTGTTATGAAAATGAATAGATTAAAAACAGCAACGAGGATCATTTTATTCTTATGCGGCCTTTCGCTCATTGCTGTTTTATATGTTCCGATGTGGAGTATTGAATTGAATGCCCCGCAGTATCCCGAAGGATTAAGTTTGGCCATTTATGCGAACCGATTGGGAGGCAATGTTGATATTATCAATGGGTTGAACCATTATATCGGCATGAAGACCTTGCATGAAAAAGATTTTGTTGAATTTTCTGTGTTGCCTTATTTTATTTTATTCTTTGCAGCAGCATTTGTGTTAACTGCATTGATAGGGAAAAGAAAATTATTATATATACTTTTCCTACTTTTTGTAAGTTTTGGTGTGTTGGCGATGGTTGATTTTTGGCGATGGGAATATAATTACGGGCATGATCTGAATCCGGAAGCTGCCATTAAAGTTCCGGGTATGTCTTATCAGCCACCTTTAATTGGCTATAAACAATTACTCAATTTTGGTGCCTACTCAATGCCTGATATAGGCGGATGGATCTTTGTATTGGCGGGCGCTTTGCTTCTATTGTTGCTGATCATGGAACTGAAGAGTGTAAAAAAAATGAAGCTCAGTGCTGATACTGCAAAATTGATGGTGCCGATCATTTCTCTTCTTTTTTTAAGCAGTTGCAAGACTGAACCTACTCCCATCAATATGGGAAAGGATAATTGTGATTTTTGTAAAATGACGATTAGCGATAATCGATTTGGTGCGGAAATAGTTACAAAAAAAGGCAAGGCCTATAAGTTTGATGATACGCATTGTTTATTGTCATTCCTCCATTCAAAAATGATAGAACAAAAGGAAATAGCTGATGTCTACTTTATTGATTTTAGCAATGAGCATTCTTTTATAAAAGTAGATCAGGCATTCATTATGCATAGTGAATTATTCAGAAGCCCTATGAATGGCAATATTGCAGCTTTTGCAAATGAAGACAGTATGAAAAAATTAATGCAGCAATATTCCGGCAAAAGTATAACCTGGAGAGAGTTGAACCAATGAGATATGTTTTGATGATATTCTTGTCTGCGCTTTGTTACAGCAATTGTTTTGCTAGGACAATTCGCGTTGGTAAGAATCAATCATACAAATCAATTACCTCTGCGATAGCAGAATCCACCGTTGGCGATACTGTTTTGGTAGAGGCAGGTTTGTATTTTGAAAAGAACATAGTGATCAATAAAAGGATCGTTTTAAAGGGAATTGATCATCCTGTATTAGATGGCGAAAAAAAGTATGAGATCATTTCTATAA
>CAIKTE010000160.1 GCA_903830285.1 uncultured Chitinophagaceae bacterium
ATGCTTTTGGCTTTAAGCTGCAGCAACAATCGATTACACAAAATGATTTTAACCCCGATCTGTTGAATCATCCTTCAGGAACACCTGATTTTACAACAAAACTGGAAGTACAGCAACCCATCATTAATATGGATATGCTGTATATGCGTAAGGGCGCAGCTAAACAAACTGAATTATATCAGTATAAAACACAACGCACCAAAGAGTATCTGACATTTGAAGTTCACAAAGCCTACCTGCAACTGCAATTGGCTTATGCCGCAGTAAGAGTTTTGGAAGATGCATTGCAAACAACTAAGTCTGTTTATACATCAGCTAACAATCATTTTCAGCAGGGATTGATACAAAGGTCTGATGTATTAAATGCTCAGGTACAGGTAAGCACTGTTGAAACAAATCTGGCCAAAGCAAAAAGCAATATTCGAAATGCTTCAGATTATATCAGTTTGTTAATGGGACAAACAACCGGCGTTATTTATAGGGTAGCAGAAACTGTAGAAACAGAAAAACTAATAGCAGATACCACTACAAAAATAGCAGCGACCAGATCTGATTTTATGGCCATGCAAAAAGCCATTGAAGCATCAGACCTGATGATCAAAGCTAATAAAATGAGTTATCTCCCAAAGTTGAATGCATTCGGGAACTATCAGCTCAACGATAGTCGTATGCTGGGTTTTGCAGCCAATTCCTATCTCGCAGGGGTGCAGGTTTCCTGGGATATTTTTAAAGGCAACAAAACAAAAAATACGATCGTAACACAAACCTTAGAGCGTAATAAATTATCGGAACAATTAGAACAACAAAAAGATCAGGGCCAATTGGAACTGAATAAAGTTTACCGTGATCTAAAGGATGCACAAACAGAAATACTGCAACAAAAAAAAGCAGTTGAACAAGCATCAGAAGCATTACGCATTTTGCAAAATCGCTATCAGCAGGGACTTGTAAATACAACTGATGTGCTGATGGCTGCAACACAGGTATCGCAACAAAAGTTCGCATTGGCGCAAGCCATATTTAACAGCAATGTCAGCAAAGCCTATTTGGAATTACTCACTTCATCAACCACTAAATAAACAGTTTAAAACATAAGCATGAAAATGAATTTAAAAAATATAGCGCAATTGTTTATCGGTATCGGAATGATCGCAATAACTGCCTGTTCTTCAAATAACAAGAAAGAAACAACAGCCGAAAATACAGGTGCAGCCATCCTTGTAAGCGTAGCAACAGCATCCGCTAATGATCAGCAAGGCTTGAATATAAGCGGACAAATTGAAGCCGCACAAAATGTCAATATCAGCACAAGATTGATGGGATACATCACAAAATTGAATGTAAAAGTGGGCGATCATGTTAGTAAAGGTCAGTTGCTGGTAAGTATCAGCAATGATGATATACTTGCAAAAAGAGCACAGGCAGATGCCATGCTCAATGAAGCAGAAGCGGCACTCAAAAATGCAGCAAAAGATTATGAACGTTATACGAATCTGTACAAACAACAAAGTGCTTCGGCTAAAGAGTTAGACAATATCACATTGCAATACAATGCAGCCAGATCAAGAGTAGAAGCCGCGAAGCAAAGCCGCAATGAAGTGGATGCCATGCTGAGCTACAGTAATTTAACAGCGCCATTCGCAGGAATTGTTACGCAGAAATTAGCAGATGCAGGCAGTATGGCCAATCCCGGAATGCCATTATTAACGATCGAGCAAAGTGGAAGCTATCAGGTTAGTGCATCCGTTCCGGAAAACAGTATCAATCAAATTCATCAGGGAACTGAAGTAATGATAACCATCAAAGCGATCGATAA
>CAIKTE010000161.1 GCA_903830285.1 uncultured Chitinophagaceae bacterium
CCAGTTCATCATCGGCACCCAATACATAATTCTTTGGGGTTGCTATTCTGATATTAGGTTCAAAACTGTTTCCCGGATTACTGAAGAATTCGAAACCATAATTCAATGAGGATTTTCTCATAGAAGGAACTTCGATCACCCAACTGCTGTCACGAAGAAAATCGGTCGTATCCTTAATTAAATTCTGCGAATTGAATTTACTCTTAGAAGAGCTCTGTACCTGTATCAATCGCTTTTTGAAGCCGTTTACTTCGGAAGGGTTTAATCCTTTTCTCACCAGCATATTCATGGCATCTGTTTCCGACATGCCCGCTTTTTGTGCCTGTTGCCAGATCTGCATGATCTGCTGATCAGACATTTGTCCCACTTTCAAGCCTGAAAAACCGCCTGTTTGCTGTGCGAAAGAAAATTGCACAGCAAAGAGCAAGCATGTACAAATTAAAACGTTTATACCTTTTTTGGATAAGTTGAATTTCATTATCAGCTGATGATTATAACAAATATCGATTTTTTCTCCAATATACTCCTAAGCTAAAGTTGCTAAGTTAATGATTGTCACCCTGAGTAAGCAATTTTTGTGCTGTAAAAGCGGTTAAAAAATACTATCTAATTCTTTTTAGTTTGGCATCATTGCCCTGTCACTGAAGTCACAGTAGTGCAACAGCTAAATCAGGGAACCCTACCGAAAACGGGCTGTTATCGTTTTCGGTTGTCTTTTTTGTTTCTTTTTTGTCCGAAGGACTCCTTTCGGAGGGCAAGCAAAAAAGTAAGAATAAAAAAATATTCTCTTTCTTTTCTCTTGCCCAAAGGGCTCCTTTGGAGAAAGAAAAGAAACAAAAGTTTAAGGCTCCAGAAAAACAGCTAAAAATTGATTGTATTCGCTAAAATGAAAAAAGTCTAAAGCCAATCTTTTGTATGATGAATGATCGAAGCTGTGTTAAATACAATTTATTATAACCAAGCATTTTTCATTTTAAACTGCCTAAGGGCAGTTGCTCATTCCATCAATTTTACCAATTAGTCTTTAGTTTTATTTTGGTATTGGTGAATCTCATTCGTCGATTTCTTCACGCTGTTTTTCTGAGGCCGTGGAAATGCAGGCACCCTGATATTATTCTGAAACAATTATTTTAAAAGAAGCTGTTTTATTTATTTTCAGCTTCTTAATTTATGTGTCATTGGCAGCCTACTGGTAGTGTAGGCAAGCTTCGCATTTTTTCAATTCCAACAAGTTGGAATCATATAAAAAGAGGTGGATTCCCGATACTTCGGGACAAGTAATACAAGAACTTGCGAAAGTTGTAGGCCAATATAACGCGAACTGAAAATTCAATTATTTCTCAATGGGTAACTACATAATGAGTATATAAAATAATATCGGGGTAAATTAATCAATAAAAAATTACAGCCCATAGCTGATAGATACACCTAAAGAGGGGTTTGTTGTTGTAAGACCACTCACTTTATTGTTTTGACTACTGCTGCTGATATAAGCAGACATATATAAATTATGCAGCCACTGATAAGAAAAATTAAGAAAGATCTCCTGTTGTGAGAATTGATAATCGAATAGGAAAGGTGTTTCATAAGATGGGGTATTATAACCCTGATTATATTGCTGATCGAGGGTGCCGGCGCCGCCTTTGCGGATATATTGATAGCGCAGCAAACATTTTAATTTAGCAACAGGTGTATAATTTGCCGACAAAATGATGCGGTCAAAATTATTGCCCATCCAGTCGCCAATATAGTAGCTATGATTTGTATAATTCTGTGCAGGATTCAAATTACGGTATACGAAGGGATTCACTCTCGTATATTCTGCGTTTAAACTAAGATAAGGGATCAACACATCGGCTACTGATGCGCCTATATTAAAACCAAGCTGGTTACGGCTGGTTGATTTGTTGAACATTTCAGATACCCTTATTTCATCAATGAATAATGTGCCGTAGAGATGCGTGTTCTTCAGCATATTCCTGGAACTGGCCTGAAAAAAGAATTGTCCGTTGCTACCTGCATTGATATTATTATTACTCGTCAAATTATCATAGATCTTAAAAAACATAACGGGTATCAGATAACCCACATTCAGCTGGTCGGTATAAACGATGGATTCTCCCAGACTAAGGTCGAGTGTTTTTACGGGTTTAAAAGTGATCGTATGTGCCGCCATGAATTTGGGAACATAAATAACTCTTTTACCGCCATAGAGCGTGTTGCCATATCCGTAAGTGCGGCTGGAATCAACAATATCCGAATTTAACCAGGCATGCGTGTATTGAAATTTCAGCCAGGCGAAAGGCTGATAATCTAATCGCAAATAAGGATAAGTGGGTGATTTATCCGACATGACTATTCTCCCGTTCAATCCATAGCCCCATAATAAGTAATCCTGTCCAAAACCGATCGATCCATTCTTCCAGGAATAGGTAATACTCGCCCTTATCTCACTATAATTTAAATGCCCGTGACTGCCTGTATCTGATACAAAACCTGTTTGGGGTTGTTTATAGGCGAAACTGTCTTTGCCATGCCCATCGCGGTTTTCACTGATATCATTTCCGGAAAATTGAAATCCGATATGTTTGCCGATATAACCCCATATATCTATCCCGATACTCTGGTGCGTATAATTTTTGATATTGTTGTAATTCCGTCCGCCCTGTAAAATGGGATCTCCATTCAATAAAAAATCTTTGCTCCTGATATTGAATGCCCGCCATCTTTGAGCAGGATCTTTTTTAAAAAATGAAGTTGTAGAAGAATTAATAACTGTGGTATCTAATTCATTATAATATTCCTGCAGATAAAACTGCAGTTCTTTTTTTTCAGTGGAAGACAGCCGATCAGGATGTACTGAAAGTTCCTGTAAACTTTTTGCGATATAGGTTCTGCTAAGCGGTTTGATCACATCATCAAAATTGATCAATCCTTTCTGTGCCATGCGTGCCAGATAGTCGTACACTTCGTTACGATAATTTTCCCAAACAACCTGACCCTGAGTCTTTGCTGAACTGCATAGAAAAAAGACAGATAGCAAACATGCCATTCTGATAATATGGATATTTGCTTTAATAGGCATTTTGATCTCCTCTTATAATATTGATCACGGTTTGCAGAATGATCTGGTTATCTAGCCAAAATGTCCAGCGATGAATATAGTACAGATCGAAATTAACTCGCTTCTGCATACTGCCATGAACACGTGTTTCGCCCCTGCAGCCGTTAACCTGTGCCCAGCCTGAAATGCCCGGTTTTACTACATGTCGCAGCATATAATTTTCAACCGTGTGCATGGATTGTAAATTAAGTGGTGTTGGATGAGGTCGGGGTCCTACCACCGACATATTTCCGAGCAATACATTCCAGAATTGTGGCAGTTCATCCATATTCGTTCTTCTTAAATAATAACCAAATGCGGTGATGCGTGAATCATTCCTGGATGCCTGATTATAGAATCCGTTCTTATCAATGTCGGAACTGGTCGCTTCCATTGTACGGAATTTATAACAGATGATCTTTTCATTATTCAATCCCCATCTTTCCTGTTTAAATATAGCAGGACCTTTGGAAGTTAATTTAATGATGAATGCGATCAATGGCAATAACCAAAAGCCCAGGATCAAAAAGAAAGCCAGTGAAAAAGCAATATCATAAGTTCGTTTCAATAACCGGTTTTCGCGTTTATCCAATGGCAATGATCTTACGTTGATCACTGGAACCAAACCGATATTGGTAACCTGCACGGATGAAGATGCATATTGATCCAGGTCGGGAATGATGCGCACTTTAGTGGCATAATAATCACATACCTGAATGCATTGCTGGATCTGATTGTTTTGTGTATTGGGCAGAGCGATCACCACTTCATCTACAATATTATCTTTTAATACATTACTAAGATTATCAACCTTTCCCATATAGAGACAACCGTTCAGTTTGGAAATGCCATTGTCGAGAAAACCGATGCATTTATAGCCATAATAATAATATTTATTGATGGCTTCATAGAGGTCCAGTGCAGAAGCGGTTGATCCTACAATGATGATATTATCAAAGAGTTTACCCTGATAGATCGCAGAGTGCAGGTATTTCCGGATGATATATTTGGTGATGGTTAATAATATAAAAAGCGTGCTTATGAAAAAGAAGAATAAAGAGGAATTGAATTGAAAAAAACGGTTCAGGAAAAAAGTGGCAGAACTCAAGAGAATAGTAAATAAGATCATCGTATATACAATGAAAACGATCTCTTCAGAATATTTATTCGATCTTCTGTCGGCATATAATCTCGAAAAGGCTGTTGCGATATACCAGGCGATCAAAGCAATGAAAGTAAAAAGATAATCATTGAGTGTTGCATTGAAAAGACCTTTGCCGCTACTAAAACTTAATGCAACTATATAAGATAGTGCAACGATAGGAGCATCAATTATATAACGAATGGTAGTATATCTGGTATAAGATTTAGCCATAAAATTTTTCAAAAGCTCAGCTTCCCGATACTAATTTGTTCAATACTGATATATAGGCATCAGTGATATGATCCCAATTATATTTTTCTGTTAAGCCGTTTACGGATGTTTTTCTCATCTCTTCTATCAGATCGTTTTTTTGTTCAATCTGTTGTATTAAAGCTGCAAGGGGGGCAGTATTTTTTTCAAAAAGTAAACCATAATTTCCATTCATCAGCATTTCCCGGTTAAAAACTGTATCCAAAGCCAGGATCGCACAATTACAGGACATCGCTTTCAACATGGTAGGATTGGTTCCGCCAAACTCATGTCCATGCAAATAAGCAAAACAATTATGATATAATTCTGCTAATATCTCACTATTTGTGATATACCCCAAGAAAATAATGTTTGAATTGGCCTTTGATTTTATGCTGTCCGCATAATCGTCTTTATAAGGTACGTCTCCCACGATGACCAATTTTTTGGAAGAACCGGACCGAATAAAGCCTTCTACGATCAGATCGGCATTATTATCGGGGATTAATCGCCCTACAATTAAATAATATTCTCTTGGATTCAGGTTGAATGTTTTGATCAAAGACGGGTTGACCGAAGGGCTGATATTGGCACCATAAGCGATGACCGTTGAATCTTTATTAAATTCTTTGAGATACACTTTCCGCATTTCTTCGGCATCGGTAATGATCACATCATATAATCTGGTTGCCAGTTTGGCGGAAAAATAAAAATATTTAGCGCCCAGTCCCTTCCATTTAGGACGAAGCCATTCCAAACCGTCTACGTTGATGAGTGTTGGTTTTCGGAAAACCCTGGTGATGATCCCGAATGGACCATTTGCTGCATTCACCACTAAAACAATATCTGTTTTTGTGAAGCAGGCATGCAGGATTGAAAAGAAAGAATGTATGAGCTGACTTAAGCTTTTTGTTTCAATGGTAGGAATATAAACCAATTCAATTCCCTTAACAGTTCTAGGCCGATCAGTAAATAGATTTTTGTGACAATAAACTTTTACTTCAATGTTCTTGAGTACAAGTCTTTCGGATAATTCTTTTACAAAAGTCTCATATCCGCTGTAAACATATGGGTA
>CAIKTE010000162.1 GCA_903830285.1 uncultured Chitinophagaceae bacterium
ATTGCGCATGGCACCAAAATAATTTCCCAGGTGCAAAAATCCTGTAGGGCGAATGCCGCTTAAAACAACCTCTTTACTCATGGCGGCGAAGATAATTATTGAGAATGGTGAATGGTGAAGTTGAATAGTTTTTTTTTGCAGCAGTCGGAACAGACCCAATATTCAGCATTTATAGCAGCTAGCTGTCTTTTAAAAGGATAATGATCACCGAGCCTGCGATCATGATCGCTGCACCTATCAATTTTTTAAGCATATCCTTTTCTTTAAAGATATGATGCCCCAGCAGTACACTGATGATCGTGGAAAGCTGAAATAGCGATAAAGCATATCCTACAGGCATATGATCAAACACATAGATCGTAGTGAACTGCATGGTCCCAATACATAGTACAAGTAAACTCAGCTTTGAAAAGTCATGATACTTTACTTTTTTTATTTGCGTCTTTATATCTAGCCGATAAACAAATAATAACAGGAATGAAAAAAAAGCACCAAACCAGCACCAACTGATAAAAGCAATGCTTGCAGAGGATAATAAAATAACTTTCTTAATAAATACTGCTTCAATAGCTGTCAAGATCAATGCCCAGATACGGTATTGGATCTCAACCTTTTTCAGTAGCGCCCATGAGAATTTTTCTTCGGTAGTATCTAAAACAAAATAGCTTCCGTAAATGATCAACGCAATGCCGACTATCCCCCAGAGATTTGGTATTTCCGCAAGCATAAAAATACCCAGGATCATCCCTACTACAGATTTATAGGAATTAACAGGTCCCAGAATCGATAACTCCCCTTTCTGTAATGCTTTTACCAGAAATGCATTTCCTGTTGCTCCTGCTATTCCACCTAAAATCGCATAAAGCCAAAACTGTTTAGATAATACCGTAAACGAAATGCTCATGGCAATAAAAATGCAAACAGATGATAATAGTAAATAAGTGAGGAAGTTTATTACAAGCGGGTGCTTGTCTTTTACAGTAAGTTGTTTTTGAAAAACATTTCCTAAAGGATTCGAAAAGATCCTTAAGATAACAGCTATGGAGGTTAGAATAGTTTCTATCAATTTGATTTGATTCTGGAGATAGGTTACTTCACTTATTCAGTATAATAGTAAGATACAATCTTTAGATCAAACGATAGATCCTTTCAGCATCTTCTCCGTTTCTTACTCTCTGACTGGAAGCACTGCCTGCAACCGTTTTACTAATCAAATGAACCTGCGGGAATGTTTGAATATAATCAATAGCTTTTGGAAGTTCGTTGTTACAAGCACAAACAACTTTTGAGCACCAGTTATTTTGCAGGTAGTAGATCAGATCTTGTACTGTTTCGTCGGATTCGGCACCTGTTGTATGATCCTGAAAATCGCCAATAGTAGCAATACCGATCTTGATCCCGTTCTTTTCCAGAATATCTCTGAAATCATGATTTGCAGGGTTGCCTAATTTCTTAAAATGGCCGGGTACCTGTGTATAACCAAACAAAAGCATGGCCTGATATACGATGGTAAGCGTTTCTGTCTTTCCTTTTTTTGCCTCTCCTTTTAATACTATTATTTCCATAACCTGAAATTGAAATTTAAAGAGGCAAAGTTACCCATTTTACAATTTCGTATCATGCGATAAATCAGGTTTTAAGTTGTGTTTTTAATGTAACAACATTAAATAAGCAGAATTCTTTAAAGCAAAGGCGAGTTGTCGCAGTCGATTTTCTTTATTGCTGAATCATGTATTTTTTGAGGAACGTAGATCTAATTGCGCAGAGTAAGATCCTTCGGATTTTATGAAAGTTTGAATTCGTCCCTTTCACCAATAAACTAATAAACGGGAAAACCGCATTATCATAAGCTTGCACTATTCCAAATCAAAGCTTCACATATAAATTAGTATTTCTATCATTGCCGGTAATTTTATTCATGGCTTCCTTCGGAGGCTCGATCCAGTAAGTTCCGTTCAATACAAATTTGAATTTCTTGATCTCTTCTTTTTTGCCGATACTTTTTTTACTCAGCACCAATACATATAATTTATCATCCTTTTTCTTCATGATGAACTGCGGATTGTTAGGACTCCATCCGTTAAAATCGCCTGCAAGGTTTACCTGCTTGATATCAGCCCTGCGTTTATCCAGATCAATTTCCATCAGCCCAACCTTGATCGTTTTTTGTTCACCGAACCGAAATTCTATACTGTCCCCTTTATCCAGATAACCATAACTCATATTGTTCTGGTATAATTTAGGAGCTTCGGGCCTGTTTGTAAATCCTGATAATGTGATGACCGTTAATATGGTAGCGGCGAAAACAATTTTATGCATGTATAAATGTATTTACTCTCTTTTAAATAAATACAGCGTGATCTTATTTCTTGCATTTTATTAACAAAGTTCTTCGCTAAGCTTTTTCACGATTTATCCAGATGATATTCTTTTTGTATAAACGCCAACAATTTAATCGCTTCTTCATTTACAGCTACCAACCAACTGATCAAACCGGTAAGCCCTCTATTCCATAATTGCAGATTGGCATAAGCAGGGTTTAATAGTTTCTTACCCTGGTCAGTTAAGGGCACGGGGATATGCTCATTTTTATTGAGTTTGATAAAATCAAAGAGCTGACTATAGTTTGTCATATCTCTTAGAGCGCTATACATCAAATTGGACTGCGCATAATACTTTTTCAAAGTTTGATCATAATACATGATACTGTCGGATACAGCTTTATTCCTGATCAGTCTTAATTCGCCACTATTCTTTAATTGCTGAATGGTACGGTCATTAGAAACAAAAACTTCCAGACCCAGGCTTTCTGTCCATAGTTTGTAAGCGTTATTGCTATTGCTGCTGATGTCTGAAGAGGAGAGTGCGATCAATACACTATCAATGCCTTTGTTGATCGTTCTCAATTGCTGTATTGTTTTATTTGACTGCATCGTATCAGATTTTATATCTTCAACAATGCTGTGAATAAATTCTTTTTCGCGTTGATGCTCCTGTAATTTTTCTCGCCAATTCTCTGCTACAAACCCTGCGAATACAGCCAGAAATAACATGATGAATTCAAAAAGATAATGCCAGGCTTTTTTCCCCGGCGCATGATGCAGATGATCGGCATGGATTTCCATATTTTCAGTTTCTTGTTTTGGAATACTATTGTCAGATGCAAGGATTGGGCTATCTATATCCACTGTTTTTTCTGATTCCTGTTCTATTGTATTTTCCGGTATTTTATCACCGGTATCAGCGACTTCTGACATTTGAGTGGGTTATTCGGTTTTCGGATCTCTAAAGTTACAAAAGAAGATAGTATGTTCTGCGCATATGCAGAATTTGGGGAACTGTTTATGCTGGAATAATCACATTTGCTTTTGGAACTTTCGAAGAAAATAAAGCTTGCTGTGATCCTTCTATTTTACACCCCTATCTGAAGGCAGTTTGTTGAATCTATAGATAACCGGGTTCACTGAATTTTATGAAATGCCGGCCTTTTCTGCTGCGCGGAAAGGTACAATGATAGAACACCATATCTTTTCATGTCCTCGTACTCCCGTCTGGTCAGTTCGTAATAGCCGTCTTTTTTATAGGTTGTTTTACCCTGCTGATCTATTACAGGAACAGTTTCATATATCCTGTTACAAAAGCTATTGTTTTGAACATAATTGAATAGGGATTCAATGGGCAATTTATTTTCCTGATAAGAGAACTAACAATCGTTTGGAGGATTCGCAACATAATAAATCATTAATCCAATTACTATTGTTACACTAATGGAAAGCACTACTAAAGCGAATTTTTTTCTTTCTCCAGTTTCCATACTGATCGATTTAAGATGAACCAATTTTCTACTATTGAAGATAGGTTTTTCTCCGGCTCTCTGAAGAGTAAGTAAGGTGATCTTTAGATATTTAATGCAAATTCGGCTAAGTATGATTTTTATTTAAGGATCCATAGACAGCTTTGGGAAACTGATGAAAAGCGGGGACATCCTTCCTCTCTTGCTTTGGTCTTGTTCTTCTTTCCTTTTTGTTTTCTTTTGGTTTCCTTTTGGTCTGCTTCGGTATGAGCAAAGCATGAGCAAAAGAAGACCAAAACAAGACCAAAGCAAGACCAAAAGAAACCGGGATTTTTCCCCTGCTATTTCTGTAGGCTGGGATAATTGATAATGGCTTTTACCAATTGCCCTTTTTCGCTTAGTGTATGAAAGGGATAGTCGCCTTATTTGTAAAAGGGGGCTGTTCAAACATCTTTGTTGTTTCGAACACTAGTGGCGAGAATATCTGCGCCTGATGTGAAGGATTTACTTTTTCTGTATTACAATTGCAAACTTGTTTCCAAAGCCAGTTGGATCATGGGCAGTAAAGATCTTTCTCTTGCTTCGGAACTTATTTTTTCATGTGTTGGAATGATATCAGAAACGGTTAATAAAGCAGCCGCATTTTTCTTAGTATATTTTGCATTGGCAAATAATGCAAAGGCTTCCATTTCAACAGCACTGCAATGATGTTTTAAAGCAATGGCGGGCACATCCATATCTTTTCTGTAAAATATATCGCTCGAATGAACAGCTTCATTTCTAAGCGTAAAATCCATCTTTTTGGCGGTTTCCTGAATCACCGAGAAAGCATTTCCCTGGTGAGCTATACGATCTTCTTCAATACCCCATGCATATTTTGCAAAGCTAGATTCACTTACAGCTGCTTCAACATTGATCAGATCCAATAATTTCAAATCGGCAGTATATCCTCCGCAGGTACCAATGCGTATGATGCAATCCACTTCATATTCGGTGTACAATTCAAAAGAATAGATTCCGATTGATGCACAACCCATACCACTGCTTCCAATAGTAACAGGTTTGCCTTTATAGGTTCCGGTAAAATAAAAAGCATTACGCGTTTCATTTACTTTTTTTACATTATCCAGATAATGATCTGCAATGTATTTGGCACGTAAGGGGTCGCCCGGCATTAAAACGATCTTGGCAATATCTCCCGGCTTGGCATTGATATGTATACTCATAATTAAGAAAACTTGAATCGTAAAGTTAGGGGTTTAAAAAAGTCTGCCATTTTTTAGTATGAACAGTAGGATAGTATTACTTCGATTTACTGTATTGGGGCTTCAACTTTTAAGATGGTACCTTCTCCAATGATTGAGTTGATCGTGAATTTTCCTTTGATGGCCTTCATTCTTTCACGCATTCCTATAACACCATGATGCTGTAATGTATCCAAACTTGTAATATCAAATCCAATTCCGTTATCGCTGATCTGCATGGAGAAAGTTTCGTCTGTTCTATTTAATTCAACAGAAATGATCTTTGCATTTGAATACCGTAATATATTCGTTAAGCCTTCCTGAAAAATCCTGAAGAATACCAGATTAACAGCAATCGATTTTTCATCATGCTCAATAGCAACATTGCTGCTAAAATCTAGATGGATATTTGTATGTTTTAATTTTGTTTTCGCATACCATTTAATGGCGGCTTCTAAACCCAGCTCATCCAGCATGCTCGGATGCAGTGAGTTAAACAATGTTCTGCTCGAAGCGATCAAAACATTTGCAATTTCTATTTGTTCATCCAATATATTTTTATCGACTGTATCAAGCACTTTTATTTTATTTTTCAGATAGGTTGCATTCATCGTTAACGCTACGAGATTTTGAGATAAACTATCATGAATTTCTTTAGCGATGGAAGAGCGTTCTTCTTCTCTAACCGTTACTAAATGCTTGGTGAGCTCTCTTAATTCATTATTTAAACGAAGCATTTCATTTTCCTGCATTTTTCGAAATGTAATGTGCCGTAATATTACCATCACATGTTTCTTGTCTCCCTGAAGAAAATCTGATAAGGATACTTCCAGATCGAATTCTGTTCCATTCGCTCTTAAACCTCTTGTGATATAGCTTTTTGGCGCCTCCTCATTATTCATTCTTTTAATTATAAAATCTTTTATACGTTCCTGTTCGCTTGCTGCTATTACTTTTAAAATAGATGTTCCTATCAATTCTTCGTCTGACGTATAACCAAAAAGCCTTAGCGCAGCAGGATTACACATTTCCCATATCCCATTATAATGAAGACCAATGGCATCAAAAGAATGATCTAAGATTGCCCGCATTTTTAATTCGCTTATTCGTAATGATTCTTCTTGTTGTTTCTTTTGTGTAATATCTCTGGCAGAAGCGTAATAAAATTCTTTGTTGTTGTCAATAAATTTATGAAGCTTGATATCCATATTCCTGGTAGATCCATCTTTTAACTGATGTACTGTTTCAACAGACGATCCGGCTTCAGTATTTTCTGAAAGTATTTTTTGTATTTCATTTTTATTGAATCGGGCATCCCAATCCCAGACATGCATTTCGGCTAGTGTTTCTTCTGAATACCCCAGGTGCTCCAAAAATGCCTGGTTCCATTCTAATAGTTTTCCATTTCTATCTAGAATATGAATAGCATCCTGGGCTGTTTGCATCAACATTTTATAATGTAAAAGCTGAGATATCTTTTCAGCCTCCATTCTTTTCTTTTCTGTGATATCTATTGCAGTTGAGGAAGTAAATTGTGGATTTCCTGATTCATCTTTGATTAAAACAATTGTTTGTATCACCTGTAGTATACTTCCATCCAAGGATCGCATTTCATTTTCGCCTCTCCAATAACCATCCTTATTTAAATTGGTGAAAACAGTTTTTATTTTTTCCTTTCCTTTTTCAGTATAAAAATCAAATACATGGTATTTTGACAGATCAGCGTCATCCGGAACAGCAAAAGCTTTACGCATAGATTGATTAAAGTAAAATACCTCTCTGTTCATATTGGCAATTCCGATAAATGGAATGGCCATTTCTGCAATTATCCTGAATCTTTCACTTTCTCCTTGTTTTTGTTTTAGCTCAGTGATGTCTTCTATGATGGCAATGATCTTTTTCTTTTTGTCTATTTCAATACTTGAAGTATGGGCTTTTATATCTTTTATAGAACCATTGCATAACTTATGTTTAAATTCTGCATTAGTAATTAAGTTATTGCTAACTGCTTTAAGATTTTTTATAATCGTCTCTTTCGGCAATATGCTTATATCCGAAATGTTCATTTTGCAGAATTGGCTATGATCATAACCATAAAAATGCTGTGCAGATACATTAGCATCGAATATATCTCCGTTTTCTGCATCAATCATTAACATCATTGCAGAATTTTCTCTGAAGTATTTTTTAAGATACAGCATATGCCGGATATGCTTTGAAAGCTACAATTAAATTTTATCGAATATAATGACAATTGTTTTATTTCAAAAGAATGTTTTGATGAGTGGAAGGTGGAAGGTGGAAGGTGGAAGGTGGAAGGTGGAAGGTGGAAGGTGGAAGGTGGAAGGTAGACGGTAGAAGGTAGACGGTTGAGGGTAGAAGGTAGGAGGTAGAAGATAGAAGATAGAAGGTAGGAGGTCGAAGCAGGAAGAAGAGGAGTTCCTGAGTCTTCAGACAGATTTACTGTTATGCAGATGTAAAACAGCTTCATTGAATCTCGCATATTGCCTTATCCTTAAATAAGAACCCAGTGCTGTTAATAGCGCAACAAGCAGGATCATACTATCGAACTTGAACCCAATGTTTGGGTGATAAATGCGATAAAAGATATCAAATAGCAAAAAACCTATGGGCAGTATGAATAAATATCTTAAGGTTTTCTTAGAAAATAAACCTTCTTGAAACCGTATTTTATTTTCATTACTTACTTGGTGCTGATTATACAGGGAAACAAAATGGCAGAATATGTCTAAAACAGAGTTTTGCCTTATTTCAGCATTTGAATTCAATAAACTATCATCAACCACGCTGATACTCTTTCTGCCACCACTTCTCTTTTTCATATCAATAATATAACGACGCCTCGCATTGACAGGGGTTTGCGGATAAAACACAGCATATTTTTCAATATTAGACCAATCGATTGTTAAGAATTCAAAGCCGTTTTTTAAAACTTCCATATGCTTACTATCAAATACTATCTGTGTTTTATCTGCATCATTTTTTTGTACTGCAAAATATAGATAAACAAATGCCGGTGCAAATACCATAAAGGCAGCCAGTATAAATACAAATTCTGACTTCCCTAAAAAGAAGGGAAGTGAAAATCCAAAAGCGATACTCAGTATAAATACAAGGAAAAACTTTAAAAGTTTTCCCTTTGGATAAAATAAGTCTGCGTCTATAATGATTTTATCTTCTTTAGCCATTTATGATAAATGTATGAAGCATTAACTTCTATTACTTACTCTTTTACTGCGTTATTAAATTCCTTTTCCAATGTTTCAAAACCCATAATGGCATGGGCCGGTAATAACTCTCCTTTACTGCCGAACACATAGAGTGCTTCTTCTTTTTCTATCGTGATCTTTGATTCATCAATTTTGCCGCTTGCATCCTGTACTGCTTTCAGGTTAAGTCCTAAATACTTTGCCATGAACTGATAAACGGCTATTCTTTTATTGATGCCGAAATCATGCTTCTCATCAGGCAGATGAACATTTTCTACATTACCGGTTTTATCATAATAACCATACATTTTTTGCAGGTATAAGAAATCATGTTCGGGCATTTTATCGGTCCAGTCACCACCATCACTAACGATCAGTTGCGGATTGGGTGCTGCCATTGCAGCGATCTCTACATTATCAGTTTTACCCGCACAATCATGTATCGGCATTCCGCTTTCGCATGGACAACCTCCATAGAAATAGGAGCTTAGCGAAACTACCGGGGCACTTACTTTTATTCGTTTATCAATGGCTGCCATCAAAACGGTATGACTGCCTGCACCCGAACCACCGGTAATGGCAACACGGGATTCATCGGCCTCTTTCAATGAAAGCAGATAATCTAAAATGCGGATGCTTCCCAGCACCTGTATGGTCATGGATAAACTGCGTCGATGATCTTCCAGTTTAAATTGTAATTGCGATTCACCCCATGCAAAAAGATCATAACTGAATGCCATGGCACCCATGCGCGCCAATGCTGCACAACGATACTGGCAATCAGGACGGTAACGTTGTTTTTCCCAATGCCCGTCGGGGTTCAGTATCACCGGGATCTTTCCTTTACTATCTGCAGGTCGGTATAAAGAGCCGTTGATATATACACCGGGTAATATTTCAATCGCGATATTTTCAACAGTATATCCGTCAAATATTCTTTTGGATGTAATGATGGGTTTTGAGGCAGGAGCAACAGGAAGTCTTGATAATTGCAATGCCTGCATCAGGCAGGGTTGTATTAATTTCTTTCTGGCTTCCCACTCTTCTACATTTTTATATTGAGCTGCGATACGATCCAGTTCTGCCCATCCTTCGGGCACTGACCATCTATAGTATTCGTAGTTGCTTAGTTTATATACATTCTCTTTTTCCTTCTTCACTTTCATGTCTAAAGGCGTCAACACATTATTCAATGTTGTCTCAGCATCTGTACGATAACGCCAGTCGGCATAGCTTACCCATTTATTGGCCACCATTGAATCGGCGTATTTGATCTTTACTGAGAATCTGTTCTCTATATCGGTCAATACCTGCTTCAATGGTTTCCTGTAAGCATCATCAGAGTTTTGAGTAAAAGCATTACTACTGAATGCGGTAATGAAAATGAGGTAAATTATTTTCTTATACATGAGATTATTTTAAGTTTAGCTTTTGGCCTTTAGCTTTCACCCTTCAAATGACTCAGGGCGACAGTATTTTTATTTTGATATTTCAATTTCCTTTTTTTGGTATTCATCAATATAGATCCATATGGGTTCGGGCATTTTGTCTCTATACAAACCCATTTTAAAATAGTATTTATTTTTAGTTGAAAGCCATAGACAATCATCAGGATAACTTGTTATCCCATGATAGTTCACAATTTCTTTATCATTCAGGAATGCGATCACTTCTCCTTCTTTTTGTTTGGAGAATCTTACCTGAAAACGAAAGTCGAGCCAGCGACCTCTGATCTCTTCCTGCTGCTGATAAATAGTATCTCGTTTTACTGCTTGATTTGTTTGGATGGTGATAAATAGTTTTCCGGATACATAACGCAAGGCAAGGATGGGACTATAATCCGTACAAGCACAATGTGAACAAAACTGTTTCCATTGAGCGATCACCAATCTTGTTTTGGTGATGGGAAAACTATCCGGTAAAAACATACTGAAACGATATTCATATGAAGATCCTTCTACTGCATACAAGGACATGTCTTCTTGCAATTCATCCCTTTCTGTTGCTTTATCTTTCGCTGTTTGTGCTTCCGGTATATCTCCCGTTCTTAAAGTGATCTTTATGGCAGATCTCCCTTTACGAACTATTGCAGATTGGAACTCATAGCTGGAACTTTCCATTCTTTCTGTTGACCAGTCACTGCTGAGTTTACTGTCGTCAAAACCATCATATACGTTGATGGCTGTATGGCGATAAATGATCATTGCAACTATTGCTATGAATAATATGGATAGGAGAATTATCCATTTTCTTTTTCCTTGCATCATGGCATTTGCATTTATGCTTTTTAGATGGCCGGTTATCCTTTTCTTCGTAATTCCTTCGTGATCTCCTGCTATCTTCTTGCTGTTTTATTGCAGTGCTCTCGAAGAACACTCGAAGAAACCAGCAGAAAGGTAATAAGAAAATAAGAAGAAGGGGATAACCGAAGGTTGGCAACTTTTCGAAGGTTGGTAACTCCGAACAACGAAATGTCATCAGAATTTCATGAAGCCCCAGCGGGGCGATATTATGGTAGGCAAAAGCATTCCATGTTTGCCAAAGCCCCGGAGGGGCGACATTGTTTTTATAACGGATGCAACTATTTTGTTGTGTATCCTCTATTTTAAAAATGATTTGATAATAATGTCGCCCCTCCGGGGCTTTCATCGTTCCTTCTAATTATTTTACTACTAAAATTTCAGCCCTCCGGGCTTTCCCTGTTACTTGATTCATCCAAAATAGACAGAAACGTATCGTTTCATTTTGTAAACACCTAAACAACTACTGTCTTACCAATCAACTGATCAACCAATAAACTAATCAACACCCTAACATTATATACTTCTGAATCGGATATTTGTAATAGTAGAAGGTAGGAGGTAGAAGGTAGAAGGAAGAAGCAAGGAACAAGAAGCAAGGAACAAGAAGCAAGGAACAAGAAACAAGAAACAAGGAAGAAGATTCAGGAAGCAGGGTCCAACCCTAAACCCTAAACCTTAAACCTTTCTTCGTTCAACATTTAAAATTCAACATTTAGCATCAACAATTCAGCATCGATATTATCCTCACCCATCGAATACGTAAAAGGCGTAGGGCCTTTGCGTGGCGATATGCTCAAGAAAGAATTGGGCATATTTACTTTTCAGGATCTGCTGGAACATTTTCCCAACAGGCATATTGATAAGACCAAGGTCAATAAGATCAAAGACATCACTATTCAAACAGAATATATTCAGGTAGCCGGAACATTGATGGATTTTGAAGTGATAGGTGAGAGGCATAGTAAAAGATTGGTGGCACATATCAAAGACAATTCAGGCATTTTGGAACTGGCTTGGTTTCAGGGTGTTAACTGGGTGCATAAGAACCTGCATATCGGCAGCGATTATTTAGTGTTTGGGAGAACAGGATTCTTTAATGGAAAACCACAGATCGTTCATCCAGAAATAGAACCTTATGTTCCCGCCATTGCAGATGGTAAAGCGTTTCTGGAACCTGTGTATCCTACTACTGAAAAATTAAAAGCAAGAGGATTGAATGGCAGGCAGATCGCTAAGATCACGTATACTTTATTGGCAGCCATTCAGGAAAAAGATATTTCGGAAAATATTCCGGATGATCTGATGAAACGATTGCAGTTAATGAAAAGATATGATGCTTATCGAGCAATACATTTTCCGCAGTCGCCCGAAGAATATGAAAAAGCGGTGCATCGTTTAAAGTTCGAAGAATTATTCATTGCACAAATTCGGGTGAACCTGATCCGCTTGCAAAGGCATCAGGTAAGTAAAGGGATCCTGTTTGAAAAAGTGGGTGATTATTTCAACAATTTTTATAATCAGCATTTGCCATTTCAATTAACGGGTGCACAAAAAAGAGTGCTGAAAGAAATAAGATATGATACTGCAAGAGGTCATCAAATGAATCGTTTATTGCAGGGCGATGTAGGAAGTGGCAAAACCATTGTTGCATTGCTGAGTATGTTGCTGGCAGCAGATAATGGTTATCAGAGTTGTTTGATGGCACCTACCGAAATATTGGCACAGCAGCATTTTAACGGATTGAGTGATTTATTAAAAGAAATGCCGATAGAGATCGCCTTGCTGACAGGAAGTACCAAAACAGCACAAAGAAAAAAAATATTGAAGGGACTGCTGGATGATACGATCCATTTTGTGGTGGGCACACATGCCATCATTGAAGATATTGTTCAGTTCAAGAATTTAGGATTGGCCATTGTGGATGAACAGCATCGATTTGGTGTGGCACAAAGAGCCAAACTTTGGGAAAAAGCGATCATTCCGCCGCATGTATTGGTGATGACCGCAACACCTATTCCGCGTACTTTGGCCATGACCGCTTATGGTGATCTGGATTATAGTATCATGGATGAATTGCCGCCGGGCCGGCAACCCATCACCACAGTTCACCGTTATGAAAATTCAAGGGCCAGTGTAATGGATTTTGTAAAGACAGAGATCACGAAAGGCAGACAGGCCTATTTTATTTACCCGTTGATCGAAGAAAGTGAGAAGATGAGTTATGAGGATCTGATGCAGGGTTATGAGCAGGTGAAAAGTTTCTTTCCGGAACATTTATACAGTATCAGTATGGTGCATGGCCGAATGCCGGCCGAACAAAAAGATGCCAATATGCAACGATTCGTGAGTGGCGATACGCAGATCATGGTGGGCACCACCGTCATTGAAGTGGGGGTTAATGTTCCCAATGCCTCGGTGATGGTGATCGAAAGCACCGAAAAGTTCGGTTTATCACAGCTTCATCAGCTGCGCGGAAGAGTGGGGCGAGGAACAGAAAAAAGTTTTTGCATATTATTAACGGGTAGTAAAGTAGGCGAAGATGCCAGAGAACGTATCAATATCATGTGCGCTACCAATGACGGGTTCAAGATCGCAGAAAAAGACCTGCAGTTAAGGGGGCCGGGTGATATTGAAGGCACCAGACAAAGTGGTGCTTTGAACTTTAAGCTGGCCAGTATCGTAAATGATAAGCAATTATTGGAACTGGCAAGATTTGAGGCAGAAAATTTACTGGAGGAAGATATTGAGATCAATATGGCAAAGAATTTGCAATTAAAAAGCTTTCTGCGGTCACAGAAAGGCAAAACGGGATGGAGCAAGATTTCGTAAATTATAGCTAAATTTAAGGACTGAAAAACGAAACCCTACTATCGAGCATACCTTTACTCATTCATGTTTTATTGTTTAATTTTCGTGCTTAGCGGAAATAATTATACCCATTGATGAAATTGATCAGGTTAATATTTTTTGTTTTGGTATGCAGTGTTTTCTCGGGTAAACTCTGTGCCCAGTCATATCTGGAGTTCACTGAGAATAAAGGACAGTGGGATCAAAACATTTCATACAAAGCAAATCTTTCTTCCGGTGCATTTGTTTTAAAACCCGATGGAGGTTATAGGGTTGTACAGCATAATACTGCTGACATGAAAGCCCTTGCTGATTATTATCACGGCGACTCGAACAGTCGAACGGATAGTAATTCGGGACCTGTTAAATCAACCATGTCGACAGACATAAAAGTTAAATCGCCTGTTCCATCTTCAGGGGGCAACATCCTTACACTGCATTCACACGCCTATGAAGTAAAATTCCTGAATGCAAATCCGCATCCACAAATTGTTCCCGATAAGGCGCTCAATACTTATAATAATTATTTCATCGATAATGATCCCAAAAAATGGGCAAGCAATTGTAAAGTATATCAGGGGGTAACTTATAAAAATGTATATCCCAATATTGATGTAAGATATTATACCGCTAATGGTCAGTTGAAATATGATCTGATCGTTAATCCCGGAGGTAATCCCGAAAACATTTCCTTGTACTATGATGGCGTGGATGGATTGCGATTAAAAGACGGGGCATTGATGATCAAAACTTCAGTGACGGAGATTAAAGAATTACTGCCTTATAGTTATGTTCTCATGGCTGCAGGAAGAAAAGAAGTGAGTTGTAATTATGAATTGAAGGGAAATATTGTTCGCTTCCGTTTAGAGAATAAAAAAGAACTCAATTCAACTTTGGTGATCGATCCTACACCTGTATTCATCACTTTTACCGGAAGTAAAGTTGATAATTGGGGTTATACTGCAACCTATGATGCTTCAGGGAATTTTTATGGAGGAGGCATCGTATTTGGTGCAGGATTTCCAACCAATAATGGAGCCTATCAACAAAATTTTCAAGGAGGTTCTTCCACAACAGGTGAGCAAGCTCCTTTTGATATCGGCATCATTAAATTAGATCCTTTGGGCAAGACCAGGGTATATGCAACTTATTTGGGAGGAAGCAATGGAAACGAGCAACCACATAGTTTGATCTGTGATGGCGATGGTAATTTGATCATTGCAGGAAGAACAACTTCTTCCAATTATCCTTCTACCAGCAGCAGTACAAAAGCAGGAGCAGGATGGAATATCGTGATCTCTAAATTAGATCCTACAGGCTCAAAATTATTAGGCTCAGTGATACTGGGAGGTACAGGTGATGATGGTGTAAATATCAGACCTAAATATGGCGGAACAGTATCAGGTGCTATTTCTATCAACAGAAATTATGGTGATGATGGAAGGAGTGAAGTGATCGTTGATGCTGCAGGAAATATTTATGTTGCTTCCTGTACACAGTCGGCAGACTTTCCTGTTTCAGCCAATGCTTTTCAGACGAAATTAAAGAGCAGTCCAAATAATAGTGTGAATCAGGATGGGGTGATCATTAAAATGAGCTCCGATCTTCAAACTGTTTTATTGTCATCCTATTTAGGCGGAACAAGTGATGATGCTGCATTTGTATTAGCGATCAATCCTATCAATAATAATCTTTACGTAGCAGGCGGAACAGCTTCAACTGATTTCCCTTCTGTAACAAATACGTATGGCGGTGGATTGGCAGATGGTTTTGTGAGCATCATCAGTAATGATAATAATCCGCAACTGCTGCAATCAACTTATTTCGGAACAACAGGCATTGATATCATTTACGGTATTCAATTCGATAAATTCGGTTTCCCTTATATCATGGGAACCAGTACCGGAACATGGCCTACCAGTAATGCTGCATTTGTTCAAGCTGGCGGTAAACAATTTATTACAAAATTACAGGCTGATCTTTCTGCCTCGGTCTATTCCACCGTGTTTGGAACACCATCAGCTTCGGCACCCAATATTTCTCCCACTGCTTTTTTAGTAGACAGATGTGAAAATGTATATGTATCAGGATGGGGTGGAAGCGGAAATACAAGAGATAATTTTCCGAGTGCAGGAACAACAGGTCTTACGGTTGTAAATTCAATTGGTTCCGGAAAAACAGATGGAAGTGATTTTTATTTTTTCGTTTTGGAAAGAGATGCCAAATCACAATTGTATGGTGATTTCTTCGGACAGGTAGACAATGTTGCAAAACCTCCTGCATCAGGTGGTACATACCCCGATCATGTGGATGGCGGTACGAGCAGATTTGATAAGAACGGCGTGATCTATCAGGCTGTATGTGCCAACTGTTATGGCGGTACAACTTTTCCTACTTATCCATCAGGTAATAACTGGTCTCCAACAAATGGAACCACACAAAGTGATGGGACAGTGCTGGGTTGTAATTTAGCAGCCATCAAGATCGCATTGAATTTAGCTGGTGTTGCAGCAGGTGTGCAGGCTTCTATTAATGGAAAGATCAGAGATACCGCAGGTTGCAGTCCGGTGCGTGTTGACTTTACCGATACTATTGGCGTTGCAAGAAAATACATTTGGAATTTTGGGGATGGAAGTCCGGATACCACAACAGTTACAGCCAATGTTTCTCATTTGTACCAGACACCCAATAACTACTTAGTTAGGCTGATTGGCGTTGATACTACTAAATGCAATATCTACGATACATCCTATGTAACCATCAGAGCAAGGGCCGATTCTGTAACATTGGGTTTAAATGCTTCTAAAGTAGGATCATGCAGTTCATTTACTTATCAGTTCGATAATCTTTCTGTTCAATCGAATCTTTTAAAACCTTTTAAAGCAAATTCATTCATCATCAATTTTGGAGACGGTACATCAAGTGTCATGGGAACCAGTTCTATTCAACATCCTTATGCCGCTGCAGGAACTTATAAAGTAAGCCTGCTTTTAGTGGACAGCAATTACTGTAATCAGAACGACAGTGTTATGCTAACACTGCGAATAGCCAATATATTAAAAGCACAGTTCACAACTCCTGCTTCAGGTTGTGCACCTTATAGCGCTGTATTTACCAATACATCTTTAGGTGGCGTAAGCTTCACCTGGATCTTTGGTGACGGGCAAACACTGGTAACAAGTAGCAGTGATCCGGTAACTCATCCTTACCCTAATATCAACCAATATTCTGTACGATTAATCGCAACAGATACATCTACCTGTAATAAGAATGATACAACGCTTCCTTTTGTGATCGATGTGAAAGGAAAGCCTACTGCAGCGTTTACTGCTTCACCTCAGCCGCCTATTGCCAATACAGCGATCCTGTTCACCAATACTTCCAGCGGGGCCGTTTCTTATAAATGGTTTTATGGTGATGGTGATTCGCTTATTACAAATAGTACAGCATCTGTCAGTCATATTTATAATGCAACGGCAATCTATACTGTTATGCTGATCGCGATCAACAGCGCAGGATGTGCAGATACTTTGAGTTTGCAGATACATACTTTGGTAACACCTTTATTCGATGTGCCCAATGCATTTTCTCCCAATGGAGATGGCATCAATGATAAAATATTGATTCAGGGTTATGGCATCAGTACAGTGAAGTGGAATATCTATAACCGTTGGGGGATACTGGTATTTTCAACCACCAATAAATCTACCGGATGGGATGGCACTTATAAAGGCGTACTGCAACCGCAAGATGTATACCAATATATTTTAGAGATACAGATGACTGATGGATCAACATTTTCAAAAAAAGGCGATATTACATTATTACGATGATGCTGTTGAGAAAGATCATATCATATATTATCCCCTCTGTTCTTTTCTGTTTGCTGTTAACAGCAGCTGCAGCGCAGGATTTGCATTACTCACAATATTTCAATGCACCTTTATATGTGAATCCGGCCAATACAGGATTTGATCCCACACATGATTACAGGGTGGGTGGTAATTACAGATCAGAATGGCCGAGTCTTGGAAGCAATTACCAAACAATGGGTGTTTGGGGAGATGTACAATTGTTCAATGATCGATTTGAGAATGGATGGGTTGGCTTAGGTGGTTCAATGATGAAAGATGTTGCCGGCAGCGGAAGTTTAACTTCCACAAGAGCAATTGTTTCCGTTGCCTATCATCAGGTACTCGGATTGAATAGTTTATTGAGCGGTGGTTTTGGAATAGGTATGGTGAATAAAAGAGTGGACCTTAATAAACTTACTTTCAATACTCAGTGGAACGGGCAGTTCTTCGACAGTCAGTCCTCCTCAAATGAACCTTATGTTTACAGTTCTGTTTATTATTTTGATCTGCAGGCAGGAGTGAACTATGCCTATTTTGCTACCGATAATGTTTACCTGAATGCAGGCTTCAGTGTCTCGCATTTGAATCATCCCAAGGAAAGCTTTTATGCAACTGATACTAAAATAGATCAATTGCCATTTCGATATACTGCATTTTTAAACAGTAATATCAAGATCGATAATCTCTGGATATTAAATCCGAATATTTACGTAAGTAAAATGGCAACTTCTTGGGAAGTAGTAGCCGGTATGAATGCAAGCAGAAACTTAAGTGGTGATGGAACCAATCAATTGATACTGGGATTGTATTACAGAAGCAATGATGCAGTGATACCGATGGTGGGCTATCAGTTGAATGATCTGAAGATAACCGTAAATTATGATGCCACTATATCATCCTTAGGTCCATACAATGGAACCGTAGGAGCATATGAGTTATCCATTATTAAAAGCGGATTTTACGGTAGTGGTGATAAATCAAGTAAGGCAACAAAATGTCCGAAAGCGGTTAGTTTTTAAAAAAGCGTTTGTACGCCATTGGCGATCCTGAATTCATGTTGCAGTAACCATTTCTTTCTCCATAAACCACCTGAATAACCGGTAAGACTTTTATCGCTACCTATTACACGATGGCAAGGAACAATGATGGCGATCTTATTTCGGCCATTGGCAGCAGCTGCGGCACGAATCACTTTAGCGTCACCCAATCTTTTTGCTACATCGAGATAACTGATGGTCTTACCAAATGGTATTTCTAATAATTCATTCCAAACCTTTTTCTGAAAATCAGTTCCTTCCTGATGAACGGGAACAGTGAATTGTTTTCTTCTTCCTGCAAAAAATTCAATGAGTTCTTCGGTACATTGATGAATGATATCGCTGATGCCGGGCTCTCCGTGCTGCATCTGATCGGGATTGTCGATAAAACTTAATTCGGCAATATAACTGTCTGTGCCGCCGATCTTAATTAATCCGATGGGGCTTTCGTAATAAGTATAGTAGAGTTCGTTCATTAGCCGATAGGTTGACCGTTGGTTACCTGTTGATCAGGGCGCAATAAAATTACCTGTTTATTTTCATCATAAACACCTAAGACCAAACATTCACTGAAAAAATCAGCAATTTGTTTGGGTGGAAAATTTACAACAGCGATGATCTGTTTACCGATGAGTTCTTCTTTATGGTAATGATCTGTGATCTGTGCGGAAGATTGTTTGATGCCGAATGCACCAAAATCGACCCTTAATTTATAAGCAGGTTTCTTTGCTTTTGGGAAATCTTCTGCTTCAATGATGGTACCTGCTTTGAGTTCTATTTTTTCAAAATCATTCCATGTGATCATACTGAAAGTTTGTTTTAAATTGGCTGTCATAAGTTTGACAAATAACTATGAATCATTAAATCTATAACTTTTACAAATATGGATATCAGCATTCGTAAAGCAGGCATCAATGATGTGAATAGCATTTCAGCATTATTTGACAGTTACAGGATCTTTTACAAACAAGTATCTGATCCTGTTGCTGCAAACAAATTCATTCAAGAAAGAATAAAGCAAAATGAATCTGTTATTTTCCTGGCGGAAGAAAATGGTATGGCTGTGGGCTTTACACAATTATATCCGATATTTTCTTCTGTAGGGTTGAAACGGACATGGTTATTGAATGATCTCTTTGTTGCTGAAACTGCACGTGGTAAAGGCATTGCAGATGCTTTGCTGCAAACGGCACAACAATTTGGCGCAGAAACAAACAGTCGTTGGTTGAAGCTGCAAACGGCGATCGATAATTACCCTGCACAAAAAGTATATGAACGCAACGGCTGGAAAAGAGAACAAAACTTCTTTACCTATAATTATACATTCGGTCAGTAATAAATAATTACCCTTTCTTATTATGCTGCCATCTGATGATCAATAAAACAATATTGATCAACCAGCCAATGGGATAGGGCAGAATTAATAATCCCCACCACCAGGATAGTGTTGCAGTGCCGCCAAAACCGCCCAAAGAAGATAAATAAAACAGGCTGGATACACCAACAATGATCATGATGGCAGTGGTCAGAAACATTTTGAATTGCCTGTCTTTTGTAAGAAATGTAGAGAAGGCCAAAGCTGCAGATCCAGCAACTATCACAACCGAACCTTCCATAGGATCTAACGCACCAATGATCAGGGCAATACCGCCAATGATATAAATGATGCGAGTCCATACGATTTTCTCTTTCATTTATGTTGGTTTTAAAGGTGAAGGATTCAATCGATGGTCAATCCGTTACTGACCCCGGACTATTCCTATTCGGTTGCCTGTATTTCTAGAAAAAGCTGTTAGGTCGTGGAGTACTGAACAACAGCAGGCAAGAGAAATTTTGCAGTATTAAAGTTACATATTTTGCAGATATATCATGAATGATCATTAGATTTTCCGGGAGGGATCAGCTTCTTTTCTTTGGGTTTTAGTCCATACAAGATCCTGGTAAGTACAAATGGCTTAATTACCCACTGATAAATAATAACCAATGCTGCAAAGCAACTGATCAGTAGTAAAATTATTTTTATGAAAATGGGCAATGGCCATTGAACGATATAAAAACCAAAAGCAACTATTAAGGTTTGATGAAGAATATAAAACGGATAAACAGCCTGATTGGCATATTGCAAGAAACGGCTACTATAGTTGAGATATTTTTTTGCATAGCCTGCAATGGCCATGATCAGGAGCCAGATATGAATGGCATTTACAATTCCGTAAACATAAAATCGAAAGTCTTTTTGTTTAGGAATATCCAATTTCCACCAATAATTATAGAA
Source organism: uncultured Chitinophagaceae bacterium (assembly GCA_903830285.1). Lineage (GTDB taxonomy): Bacteria > Bacteroidota > Bacteroidia > Chitinophagales > Chitinophagaceae > CAIQDX01. The sequence goes on from CAIKTE010000162.1 coordinate 20,584, forward strand.
CAGGACCATGATGCACACAACAGCGATGATAAGAAAATGAGTTCTGTATTTCTCGCAGGTATCCCAAAAACGAGCGCTTCCGCCCAATACATAACCCAATAATAAAAGTGTTAGGGAGAAAGTAAAAACAAACCAATCATCCAATAAGCCTAATTGTTCGGGCCATTCGAGATACAAGGTAAAAAAGCAGATGGCCAATGGAATAAATAATAAGGTTGCGGCAATAGAAGAGGAGAGTTTGTTCGCAATAAATTCTTTCCATCTTTTAAGTGTATTTATTTTAAACAAACCAAAAACAGGAAGCAGTAATATGCAATAGACAAAAAGATATACCACAAACCACATATGGCTCCAGTTCAGTGTGCCATCGGGATAAGGGATCATATTCCAAACTGTAGGGTAGAATTTTATATAAGAACTTGTTATTTGCCCGGTTTGTAATTTTTCATAGTAAACCTGCAATGGAATTACAAAGAACATGGCAAACAGCAGAGGGATCAGTAAACGAATCACTCTTTCTAAGGCAAATGAAAGAACGGACCTTTTATTCAATGAAAAGTGAATGCCTACTCCCGAAATAAAAAATAATAAGGGTAAACGCCATTGGTGAAGCCAAAAGATGATACTGCTGAGACTTGCAGACTGCTCTGTGTTTTTTATTTCCCATCCAAATGTTACAAAGGGCATGGTACAATGGAAGAATATCAATAAGAAAAATGCTAAGACCCTGATCCAGTCGATAAAATATTTTCTTTCCATCATGAAATAATTAGATTCATACAGTTCGTGACTTTTACTAAAACGTAAAAGAAGTGAATTAGTTACATAATAAGTATATGTTTTTCATAGATTATTTCAGTTTCAAATTCCGTGATAAAAATCATGCTTAAGTAAACATAACTGACCTACTTTTATTAACCCCAGAGATTAGATTGTTTAATTTAATTCGGCATTGTATGTATAAATTGAATCAGCCTAAAGAGTCCGATCATCCTGAAAGTTTTTTATTGCCAATGGGTGTTTTATTTTACGGAAATATAGAATCTCAAGCACCGGGAAGAATTGATGGTAATGTTTATGGGAATGTAACTGTAAATTCTAAATTGATCGTGGGAGAAGAAGCCATGATCAATGGCAATATTTCAGCATTACAGATCATAGTGCAGGGTACTGTAGAAGGGAATATAGATTGCGAAACAAAAGTGGTCATTTGTAATTCAGCTATTGTTCATGGTGATATACTGGCAGAAACGATCGATATAAAAGAAGGCTCAGTAATCAATGGTTCTGTTAGTAAAAGATCCGGTAAAGCCTCAGGAGAAAAATTCATTATCCGCGAGATCTCGAAAGAACTCTCTCATAAAAAGATAGAATCGAAAAAATCATCAATTGCCGTTAAAGAAAGAAAAACTGTGGAGAAAGATGCATTGGTCTCCAACGAAGGTTGGTTTTAAATGTATACATTTTTGATGTCTTAAAATAACCTGCTCAGTTGGGCAGATACGGGTTACCGGCAATTATTAATCCAGCAAATTAGCCAACAACTTCAATTCGTTTTGTTTGTATTCGTTAGATGGCAGATCAAAACATTTGGCAACTTCTTCAGTCAACACTTGAATGATGCGTTTGTGCGACAAGGGTTTGTAATAGGATGCAACAGGAGGTACATTGATACGTTTGAAATAATTCTCAATGTCCTTGTGCGAATAAGCCTGTCCATTCACGCCATCCACATAAAAATGAATTTTATCCTGCGGGTTGCCGATATGTGTGGCTGGATCAAAATCGGAATGATAGAATGCAATGACCATCTGTTTGGGAATATTGATGATCTTGGCATTGATGTCTAACAACTCGCACATCACCTGATAAATGATGCCGTTGCTGATGGCATTGCCGTTCTTACTTTCCAGAACTTTATGGATAAAAAATTCGTCGGGATTATTATAATTAACCTCCACACCTTTTAACTGATAATAATTGTACATGATGCTTGACAGCACATTGGCCTGTTCGAGCGGTGTGAGGTAACTGTTCAATTCTAACCATACATTTCTTCTGATCTTTTCAATGTCTTGCAAAACAGGGGTGGTATGTAGGTCGGGATATTGAAATTTTGCGATCAATAAAGCGCCGAATAAAAGATCATGATAGGGGCTGTTTTTCCATTCCGTAAGGTCATTCGTCAAATCGGTGTAGTGCAGGCGATGGATAAGCATTTCAATACGGCTTTGAACATCTTCGCTCAAAGTGTTCTCCCACAGATCTTCCAAATTGGGAATAATGCCTTTGCCAAACTCAACGATCTTTTCAGATACTGTTGAATAAACCTCATGATCAGGGTCATCTATAAGGGTAAACAGTGCGTTGATTTCCTTTGTCTGTTGCATGGCATTTGGGTTTTGAGTGATGACAACCATTTCAAGAACGTTGAGTGATGCGCTGTCATTTCAATATCAAACTAAAATATTTTTTCTTAAAGCATGGTCAATTAGTTATTCTATGCCTGTGGAAACATCGGTTTACTTATACACAATCTTTGTAAAACTTTTTCGTTAGAGCCGATTTTGCTATTGAAACCATGAGATGGCAGGAAAAATTATACTATGGATAGGGGTTAGTTTACTGTATAAATAATGACAAAATCATTACCAATTCCGTAAGTATTTTTATAAAATTAACAAGCTGCCCAAGGGCTTTGGGTTTATCTTGCGCACTGATCATTTCTTTAATTTTTTATTATGTCAGAAACCTCTTTTATCCCTAAATTCCCGGCTTCACATGATTCATTGCATGCTGAGCTGAGAAAAAGGGTACAACAATATTTTGATGAGAAGGGCATCAATGTAACAGGAACCATGAGTTTGTTTACAAAAGCAAGCCTAATGATCGCCGGGTTTATCATTGTATATGTTCAGTTATTGATCTGGACACCCATATGGTATATCGCCATTCCCGAATGTATCATTCTGGGCGGGTTGATTGCAGGCATTGGTTTTAATGTAATGCACGATGGAAGCCACGGCAGCTTTTCAAAATACAAATGGAAAAATAAATTAGCGGCTTATTCAGCCAATATTGTAGGCGCCAATCATTTTATGTGGAATATGAAGCATAATATGATCCATCATAGTTTTACCAATGTAGATGGGGTAGATGATGATATTGAGATAGGCATCTTAATGCGCATGGCACCTACTCAAAAACGCATGTGGGCACACCGTTTCCAGCATTTTTATTTCTGGGTATTATACAGCATGCTGTATGTTTTCTGGATATTCTTTACGGATTATCAAAAATATTTCAGTCAGCGTATCGGTGCTTTCCCTTTAAAGAAAATGAACACAAAAGACCATATTGCTTTCTGGGGAATCAAGATCTATCACGGTTTTGTATTCATTGCATTGCCGATCATTTTGGTTGGATGGCTGCCATGGTTAATTGGTTTCTTAACGATGAGTGTTGTATCCGGATTTACATTGAGCATTGTGTTTCAATTGGCACATACAGTTGAAGGAACAGATTTTCCTGTTGTTAATGAAAGCAGCAGTAAATTACCTGATGAGTTTGCAGCACATCAAATCAAGACTACAGCGAATTTTGCAACAAAGAGCAAATTGGTAAGCTGGTTAGTAGGCGGATTGAATTTTCAGATCGAACATCATTTATTCCCTAAGATCTCTCATGTACATTATCCTGCCATCAGTGATATTGTAAGAAATGTTTGTAAGGAATATCAGTTACAATATATCGAATACCCAACAGTTCGCAGAGCAATAGTTGCGCATGTTCGTTTCTTAAAACAAATGGGCAAGTACGATTAATAGCTGAATTTATGTTTATAAAAAAAGCTTCAGTATTTGCTGAAGCTTTTTTGTTTTAATGATATTGTATATGTTAGAAAGCTATTTCTTCGCGGGTTTCTTAGGTGCTGCTTTCTTGGTTGTGGTTTTCTTAGCTGCTTTTTTAGAAAATGCATTTGGTACTTGAACTTCTATCATTTTCTTTATAGTGTCCAGATCAATGGTTGCTAATTCCTCAGCCTCATATTTAGTTCCATCTTCTTTTCTGCCCATCTTCAACATCTTCTTTTGAAAACGAATGAAGGCACCCCATCTTCCATTTTCGATAGAGATCTTTTCAGCAGGCCACTGTTGAATAAAGCGATTAGCTTCTTTTGCCACTTTCTTTTGGATCAGTTCATTGATATCACTCTGACTCAATTCATCAAAATTATAAGCTCGCGGGATATTGATGTACATTTCATTCCACTTAATGAACGGACCAAAACGACCCTTGCCTTTTGTAACAGGTAATTCTTCATAGAAAGCGATGGGTGCATCTGCTGTTGCCTTTTCCTGGATCAATTGGATGGCTCTGTCCAATTCAATGGTATGCAGATCTTCTCCTTTCGGAATAGAAATAAATTGTTCTCCTAATTTAATATACGGGCCAAATCTTCCAACATTAACTGAAAGATCCAAGCCTTCATATTCACCCAAAGTTCTTGGAAGGTCGAACAATTGCATCGCTTCTTCCATTGTAATGGTTTCGATGCTCTGTGTTGATTTCAGTTTCGAGAAACGTGCTTTATCTTCCTCGTTGGTTGTATCACCAATTTGTACCATTGGGCCATAACGTCCCATTCTTGCGATAACTTTTTTACCGCTGATAGGATCAATACCCAATTCTCTTTCACCTTTGGCACGTTCTGCATTTTCCAAAGTATGTTCAATGCCTATGTGGAATGGTTTGTAAAAATCGTCGATCATTTTACTCCATTGCATTTTGCCTTCAGCAATTTCATCAAACTCCTGTTCAATGAAAGCTGTGAAACCGTAATCCATCACTTTATCAAAATGCTGTTTCAAAAAATCTGTAACAACAATCCCAAGATCGGTAGGGAATAATTTTGATTTTTCTGCTCCTGTATTTTCAAATGAACTGGATCTTTCTACTGCATTGCTTTTTGTAAGGCGTAATAAATTCACAGTTCGTTTTACACCATCCTTATCGCGTTTCTCAACATAATTTCTTTTAACGATAGTTGAAATAGTAGGTGCGTAAGTAGATGGACGACCAATGCCCAATTCTTCCAACTTCTTTACCAGTGAAGCTTCTGTATATCTGGCAGCAGGTCTTGTGAATTTTTCAGTCGCGGTCATTTCTTTAAAATCCAATGTCTTACCAATTGTTAGAGGTGGTAACATACCTTCGGTATCATCTTCATCTTCATCATCCTTTCCTTCGAGATATACCTTTAAGAAACCATCAAACTTCATTACTTCACCGCTGGCGGTTAGTTGATCATTGTTAGTGCTTATATTGATCTTTGCAGTGGTCTTTTCGAATTCTGCATCACTCATTTGCGATGCAATGGTCCTTCTCCAGATCAATTCGTATAAACGTTTCAGATCAAGATCATCCACTGTCTTATTATTCATGTAAGTGGGGCGAATGGCTTCATGCGCTTCCTGTGCACTTTCATTTTTATTCTTGAATTTCCTTGGCTGGTGATAATTGCCGCCGTAAGAATTATTGATCTCTTTGCTGATATCTTCCAGGGCAGTATCACTTAAATTAATACTGTCGGTACGCATATAAGTGATCTTACCGCTTTCATATAATTTCTGGGCCAACAGCATGGTCTTACTAACACCATACCCTAATTTTCTGGATGCTTCCTGCTGTAATGTAGAAGTGGTAAAAGGTGCTGCGGGTGTGCGTTTTCCTGGCTTGATCTGAATATCGAAAACCTTATAATCTGCATTTTTACAGCTTTCTAAAAATTGTGAGGCGGTTTCTGATGCTGCGATCTTAGATGGACCATCAGCTTTAAAAGTAACGATCTTATCATTGATGTCTTTGGCAGTAAAAAATGCTTCTACCTTATAACTGCTTTCGGCATTGAACTGGTTGATTTCTCTTTCTCTTTCCACGATCAGTCTCACAGCAACACTTTGCACCCTTCCGGCACTTAGACTGCGTTGCATACCGATCTTTCTCCACAAAACAGGACTCAATTCAAATCCAACCAATCTATCGAGCACTCGCCTGGCCTGTTGAGCATTCACCAGATTCATATCGATCTTTCTCGGATTATCAACGGCTTTTCTGATAGCGGGAGCAGTGATCTCGTGAAATACTATTCTCTTAGTTGTTTTTGGGTCTAATCCCAGTACTTCAGCCAAATGCCAGCTGATACTTTCCCCTTCACGATCCTCATCCGATGCCAGCCAAACCTCATCCGCTTTTTTAGCTAATTGTTTTAAGTCCCTTACAACCTTTGCTTTATCATCGGGTACCATATAGCGAGGCGTATAATTATTATTTACGTCAATGCCCATATCGTCCTTTTCCAGATCACGAATATGCCCGTAACAACTCCTTACATCGAAATTGCTTCCGAGGATCTTTTCTATTGTTTTTGCTTTGGCGGGGGACTCAACAATCAATAAATTTTTAGCCATTCTATAGTTTGTGATATTGTTTTTAAACCAGCTTTATATTACTATTTTGCCACGCTTGCCTTGCAAATCTCAAGGTTTGAGATATGCTTCTGCAACTGCAATATTAGTTCAAACTGCCAAATTGCAAAATATCTTACACCGATGCTAAGAAGGAGATGACCTCTTTTGCGACCTTATTCTCTTTGTAAATCCGGCTGTGCCCCAGGCCCTTTGTGATATAAAATTTGACATGCGGAAGCTGCATGGCCTGTACCGGTATAACATCTTCAAATGAACAAACTTTATCTTCTGTATCATGCATCCAGAGCGTGTTTGCATTGATTTGATTCAAAGCTCTTCCTATGGAAAAATAAGAGAGAGGCTGACCGGCTAATTCTATCAGGAGTTCTTCGAAATCTTTTTTAATGGAATGATTAAGCCGGATGAGATTAAAAAAATTATCAACAGCCCTGTTCGTTTCGGCGGCAGGGGCTATTAAAACCAGTTTTTGAAGGGTTGTTATTTTTTCAGCGGCTAAAGATGCTGCCAGTCCGCCTAAAGAATGTGACATGATACCATACAACTGTCCATAATTCTTTTCAATATGAAGGATCATGTCTCTATATAATAATACATTGATCTTTTTTCCGGTGCTTGATCCATGCGCAGGTGCATCAAAAGCCAACACTTCAAATCCTTCTCTTTTTAAGGAAGAAACATATTTTTCAAACTTATAACTGTAACTGTTGAATCCATGTGCTATTAGAACTTTTTTAGGGTTAGGCAGTTCAGATTTCCATCTCCAACCATTGATGGTTTGATGATTCAACTGAAAAGATAATTTCTCTGCCTGATGAAAAACTGGGGGTGCTTTTAGTTTACGACTTGCCGGAAAAGGGGTACAGAAGAGTTCAAATGCTTTTTCTGCTGCTTTTCGAGGTGAGATCAATGCGATCGTATTCAGCTTGGTCTTATAATAGCCAATTGCTAATCTTTGCTTCAATTTCATTTTCATCATCATGCAAAGATAGGAACGGCTTTTTCATCTGTTTTGTTGATTATTATTGCGAGCCAGACGCTAAATGGATCAACAAAAAGAATCCCCGCCGGACGAACCGAACAGGGATGTTTTGAGCAAGCAACCGAAAATTTTAGATTATTTTATAGATAGAAGTAATGTTCAAAAATGGAATTATTGACAGTTTTGCAGAACAGTTAGTTTTGGTTTTCCGCAAACGATTGCACAATTTGTAAAAATATTTTGAAA
>CAIKTE010000163.1 GCA_903830285.1 uncultured Chitinophagaceae bacterium
ATAGAAATAAAAGTTAAATGTTTTCGCTTGAAATAAAGTGTAGAAAAAATCAGTGATGAATCTAATAATAATATAAAACTGTTCTAATATAAAATCGATTGTTACACTTAAAACTGCTATTATGATACACTTTAAAAAAAGATGTTGTTATGTGCTTAGTTGGGGATTGCTTCTTTTTCCGGTTATTGCTTCTGCTCAAATAAAACTTTCAGGCAGAGTAAGTGACAGTAAAGGTCAACCCATGCAGAACGTATCGGTGCGGGTAGAGAATGCCTCTATCGGTACTACTACTGATGCCACCGGCTATTACCATTTAAATTTGGACAAGAAAAAAGGGAACTTGATTTTTGGGTTTGTTGGGTATGCTCAAAAAATAATGTCTTTTGATGAAAAAGCCACTGTTATTGATGTTGTGATGGATGAAACAAAAAATGAATTGAGTGATGTAGTTGTTACAGCGTTTGGATTATCAAATAGTAGACGTTCTGTTCCATATACTGTCAGCAGTGTAAAATCCACAGAGATCACTAATGCAGGGACAAATAATATTGGAAGTGCCCTGACAGGCAAATTGGCCGGAGCTGATTTTGTTGCAACCTCCGGTGGCCCAATGGCGGGTACAAGAGTAAACCTTCGTGGTATCAATTCTCTGGATGTAAATTCTCGACCATTAGTTGTTGTGAACGGGATTCCTATTTTTGATAATGATGATAGTTATAGTGCAAGAGGAGCAGGCGGTAATATGAAAGGCTCAGGATTGAATGATATTAATCCTGATGATATTGAAAGTGTTACCGTATTAAAAGGTTCTAATGCCGCTGCTTTATATGGCTCTCAAGCTATTAATGGTGCAATTATCATTCAAACTAAAACAGGTCGGGAGCAAAAGGGGATAGGAGTAGAGTATAGTGCTAATTACACTTTAAATCAGAACTCTTTCTTTCCGAAATTTCAAGAAGAATATGGTGCAGGTACAGGAGCGGATTATTTTGATAAATATTCTTATAATGTGTTAGCTGCCGGAGATAGTATGCCTTTTTATTCTCCAAAGATCAGTTCCATTAATTTCGGACCAAAATTTAATAATCAAAAAGTTTTGTGGTGGGACGGAGTTGTAAGACCATGGCAAGCACAGCCTAATAATTATAAAGACCTTTTTTCTAATGGATCTACATTGAATAATACTGTTTCGATGTCTGGTGCAACAGATAAATCTTCTTTCCGATTATCATTTACAAATTATGATTATAAAGGGTTCCTTCCTAACATGAAAGAGTCTCGTAATTCTGTAATGCTGTATGCCAGTCAGAAAGTATCAAATGTAATTTCAGCAGATATATTTGTAAACTATATTGATAATTACAGACAAAACCCTCCTGAAAGAATTGACCGCGCAAACTATTCTATGCTGAACACAGATATTACATCTGTTTACGATGCTAATACCATTAATCCTTCAGGATATTATTTGACTGATTCTGCATCTAAATATCTAAACGGCAGCAATATTTCAAGTAATATAATGACTCCTTTGATCTGGGATCAGAAAATGAATCAATACCAAGATCACAGAAACACTTTTTTAGGAACTGCAACAATAACTTTTAAATTATCGAAAGCATTTAGTTTGCGTGTTAGAGGCGGTACAGACAGATTGTTTGATTTTGTAGAACAAAAAAGACCATTCACAGCCTATGCTGCAGCAACTAATTTAACTTTAAATCAGGGTTCTTATATTAAAACACAAACCAATAACTATAAGAACCATGGCGATGTTTTATTAAACTTTAATAAACAATTGAACAAAGATTTTTCTTTAACCGCCTTTGCCGGTTATTCAATGGATGATGAGTACGATGAAAGCAGTACTATTAGCCCAGCCAATGGTTTGATGTATAATAATATGTACACAACAGCAAACTATAAAGCAGCAGTAGTTACCGGTACTTTCACAAGACCCGGTGCTAATGCATCCGCTTCGCAAGGAGGTGAAAGATTAGATGCGGTTTTTGCAAGCGCTACTTTTGGGTACAAAAAATGGTTTTACGTAACTGCAACTGATCGTAGTGACTGGTCTTCTTATTTGCCAGCAAATAGTAATCATTATAATTACCCTTCAGTAGGTGCAAGTTTTATGTTTAGTGATCTTTGGAAAATGCCTGCTTTTGTTAGCTACGGAAAACTAAAGGTATCTTATGGTATTACAGGTGTTCCAGGTTCAAGATATTTTGCCAATGCCAGTTATTCGCAAGGAGCAACTTATAATTCAGCAATATTAAGTTCATTTACTACTACTGTTCCTCCATCCAACATCATTGCGGAAAAGAACCATTCATTTGAAATTGGATTGGAAACTGGATTATTTCAAGATAGGGTAAGGGTAGATCTGACATATTATAAAAACAGATCTAATAACATGATCAATAGTGTTCCTGTGGCATTATCTACCGGAGCAGCTAATTTAAATATCAATGCAGGTGATCTAGAAAATCAAGGTATTGAATTGAAATTGGTTGGAGATGTTATCAAAACAAAAGATTTGTTATGGCAGATGACTTTAAACGGTACTCAAATCAGTCGTAAAGTATTGACCATGCCGGCAGGCTTAACTTCCAGAACATTAAGCAATAATTTCACAACAGCCATGCTGGCTAAACCGGGTGAAGCACCCTATAATATTTATATGTTACCAATGGCAACTGATGCTAAAGGAAATGTAATTGTAAATGCAAGTGGCACGCCAACATTTTCCTCAGCGATGGTGAACAGCGGAAACCCAATGCCTAAAATTTACGGCGGATATATCAATGCATTAACTTATAAGCATTTTACATTTAATGTAATGTTAGAATATCGTTTTGGGGCTCAGGTTGTTTCATATGACAATATATTCTGGACAGCTACAGGATTGTCTAACGAATCTTTGGCTGGAAGAGATGCTGCTCATGGAGGCATTGCATACTATGTTTCAGGAGGAGTAAATACGCCGGTTTCAAGTGGCAATCCTCCGGCAAATGCAGTTATTTATAATGATGGTATTATTTTCAAAGGAGTAACTGCAGCTGGTGCAGCTAACACTACAATTATTAAAGCAAGTACTTACTATCAAAATAGATATTATGCTTTTGGAACACAAGACGCTGTTTATAATAATGACTATTTACGTTTGAGAGAGTTATCACTTTATTATTCTTTTCCTGCAGCAATAGCGAAGAAGTTGAGAGTACAAAGCTTGTCACTCGGAGTAATTGCACGTAATATTGGATTCCTTTATAAGACCGTACCAAACGAGTCTCCTGATGCTGTAATGGGTACTGATAACTCGTATATGGGAATGATGTATTCAGCATATCCTCCAACTAGAGATTTCGGAGCATCTTTAAAAGTTAGTTTTTAATTTAAAAAAGTTATTGTATGAATAATTATAAAAAAATAATCCTCGGAAGTCTTTGCATTGTATCGTTTTTTGGTAGTTCATGTAAAAAGAATCTCGATAGTTTATATCAAAATCCTGATGCATTTACTTCAACTTCCATCGAATTACTATTTCCTCAAGGAGTTGTAAATTCAGTTCCATTAGTAGCCGCCGATACCTATAATCGCACATTTGGTTCATTTGCACCCATGATTCAAACTGCAGCAAATAATTCGGGTAATCCGGTAGCATTAAATTTATATCAATTTGTACAGTCTGCATCTGGCAGTTCAGCAGGTCAAATTGATTTTTCAAGATGGGCATTTTATTATAATACCGCAATGCCTAATTTTAAAGAAATTGAAAAAATTTACAATTGGCAATTAACCCCGGCACAACAAGCAGGGTATAAAGTATATTATCAATTAAGTAAAATCATTTCAGCATATAATACTGCTCAAGCAACAGATTTGTTTGGCGATATGCCTTATAGTGAAGCATTTACAGCACGTAACTCAATTTATAATCAGCCAGTAAATCTTGCTCCAAAATTTGATGCACAAAAAGATATATACGATTCAATTTTAACTGATCTAAAGAATGCAGCTAATTTTTTAGATACCGCAAAATTGTATCCTAGCTTATATCCAGCCCAATCCATTTTAAACACTCAGGATATTATGTTTGCAGGTGTTTTAAGCAGATGGAATCGGTTGGCTAATTCACTCCGTCTTCGTTATGCAATGCGTATTTCAAGTGTTAATCAGACCAGAGCTGCACAGGAAATAACGGACATTGTTCAAAATAACAGACCCTTGATTGTTGCAGATTCTAATAATGCTGTTGTTACCAATGCAGCTGCGACTACAAGTATGGGATTGTTTTATGGGGTTACTTCATTAATTGGTGCAGGATCCTGCTTTGCACCCGCATATATGGATAGTATCATGGTTGCAAATGCAGATCCAAGATTAAAAATTTATTTTTATACAGATGCAGCCAATGCGGGTGTATATAGAGGAATGCCGGTATCTTATGGTAGTCGTGCAACAATCTCTGCTTCTCCAATTTACAAAGGACAATATGCTTTTATTAATCCTCTTACTTTTGGTTATAATGTTGGTATGCCAATTGGTATAATGATTGATGCTGCCGATGTAAACTTTTTATTAGCAGAAGCTGCTAAAAAAGGTATTATCACAGGTGGAGATGTTGCCGCAGCACAATATTATAATACCGGTATTCAGCAATCTGTTTTAGCATATTATGCATATTATGCTACTGCACCTGCAACATCTACGATAGGTTCTGGTGCAAGTGCTTATACTTTTACAAAGACAGCACTAACAGCTCCTACACCAGCTGCAATTTTGACTTGGATCGCCGGATCAAATTATGCATATAATGCAACAAACGGGTTGGCGCAAATTGCTCAACAGAAATGGATGCATGATTTTATTTTAGAAAATGATGAGAATTATGCTGAGTTTAGAAGACTAAAATTGCCTGTACTCCCAGCTGATATCTATAATGGTCAACAATTGA
>CAIKTE010000164.1 GCA_903830285.1 uncultured Chitinophagaceae bacterium
ACACCTGAGAATTTATTTACGGGTAAGGGAGCAAGAAATTCTTTTTCCATTCCGGGTTGCACAAACAGGTATCCATTAGGCTTTGCTTCGTCGGTAGCGATCTTTGCGACCATTTTGTTGGTTGCCAGTCCGAAGGATATAGGCAATTTCGTTTCATCGATGATCTTATTGCGCAACTCGATTGTCCATTGATAGGGGTCAAAATATTTATCCATCCCGGTGAGATCAATATAGAACTCATCGATACTTGCCTTTTCGAATAAAGGAGCTTTTGCTGCAATGATATCAGTGACCCAACGACTGTAACGACTGTACTCACCTCTGGTACCGTGGGTAATGATGGCATGCGGACAAAGCTGCATGGCTTTCTTCATAGGCATGGCACTATGCACTCCAAATTTTCTGGCTTCATAACTGCAGGTAGTCACTACACCACGATCTTTACTGCCTCCAACGATCACAGCTTTTCCTTTCAGTGAGGGATCACTTAACACAGCTACACTTACAAAAAAGCTGTCGAGGTCTAAGTGAGCAATATATCGTTGAGGTTGGTTCATGCAAAACTAAATTAGGAAGATATTTGTCAGAACCGGGATTTTGAAGGATTATTGGGATTAGAAGAAATTGAAAACAAATAATCTATAAATCAATTTAATCCTCCCAAATCATTGTTCTGACAACACACTCAATACCTCCTCATCAATCCTTTTCGGCTTGAATGTTTTTCTGTCCAATAGAACCCATACACTTTTTGCAGTGATTATTTTTTTATTGTCACTCTTGCGGATGATCTCATAATGTCTGTCCCATGCAACACCGCTGTACTCCCCTGTCCATGTTTTCATTAACAATACATCATGCAAAAAAGATTGTGCGAGATAATCGATCTCATGGCGGCGCGCCACCCAAAGGATCTTTTGGTTCAATTCAGCAGACACAAAACTGTTCCAGTGTTTCGTTGCAATATCCTGCAACCATTGTACATACACTACATTGTTTACATGCTGCAATGCATCTAAATGTTCGGGCAGAACGGTAAATTCATATTCGAAACTATTCTTCATCGATAAATGTCCAATAATCCATCAGGCAACACTACATGTACTTCTTTTTTCTTCCGATCGATCTTTTGTAATGTTTCTTCATGCAAGGGGATCAATGCTTCATTGCCATTTAAACTGATGCGTAATAAAACCTGATGCGGTTGTTCGATCACTTCTTCTATCGGACCTAAATTCTCTCCTTCTGCAATGAGTATATAACCCAACAATGAGATGGGGGCTGTTTTTCCGGCTATCTTCCTAAAATCCTCATCCAGTAGCCAAACATTTTTCTGTACCAAACGATGAGCCGATTCTTTGCTTTCCACTCCTTCTACCTGCACATACATTTCTTCGGTATCTTTTGCTTTAGATGATTGAACGAAATAAGGTAGGTAACTGTTTTTTTGCTGTTCAATAAAAATAGCTTCCACGCCTTTCAATGTTGTTTTTTTACCCAATGCATGTTTCAGGATCAGTTCTCCCTTCACACCAAATGTGGCAACAAGCTTTCCAATGTTGATGTATTCATTCATATCGACTGCAATATAATCTCAAACAAAAAGTCCTGAACAAATTTGTTCAGGACTTTTCAGGAAACTATTTTCAATTTGTTTGATTAAGCTTCACTTGGTTCACTCGGACCTTCAACAGCTGTTACCGGAGCAACTGCTTCTTCCACTTTCTTAACTACTGGTTTGTACTCGCGTTTTTGACGTTGTTGGCTGCGATGTTTGTCGCTACGTTGTTTGATCTGTGTTTCATGTTCATCATGCCATGCCTGGAATTTAACCATTGCAGCAGTTTCATCAAACAATCCTAATTTAACACCACGTAATAAGTGTTTCAGGAATAATACTCCCTTGAAAGAGAGAATTCGGCGAACTGTATCTGTGGGTTGTGCCCCTTTATGTAACCAGTCCAATGCCTTTTGACGGTCTAATTGAACGGTTGCAGGTACAGTTAACGGATTGTAAGTTCCTAATTTCTGGATAAACTTACCATCTCTTGGTGCACGGGCATCGGCCACTACAATAAAGTAGAAAGGGCGTTTTTTGCTGCCGTGTCTTTGTAATCTCATTTTTACTGCCATTGTAAATAAAAATTTATAGGCGTTAATAATTGGGTTTAACTGACTATGAATAATCAGGACGGCGAAAATAGTGTGAAAACTCTTTTCTACCAAGTTTGTATGATAAGGAATTGTTAGAAATTTTTTTTACCCCCTTTTGTACTACAAATCAGGCCTAGATTCGTCCCTGAGTCAGATTTTTTACTAGCTGTAACAAAATGCCTCAGCATTTTTCCGTTATTCGCAATTTTACTTTCTCATTCCCTTCATTCCCGGAAAGCCCCCCATGGGCATTTTATTCATCATGCCCATCATCTTTTTCATTTGGTCGAATTGCTTCATAAAAGCATTCACTTCATTCATGTCCTTTCCGCTTCCTTTTGCAATGCGTAATTTTCTTTTTGGATCGAGCAAATCGGGATTGCTTCTCTCCTCCGGCGTCATGCTCTGAATAATAGCTTCCACACCCTTGAACGCATCATCTTTTATATCAATATCTTTTACAGCTTTACCTACACCGGGGATCATTCCCATCAGGTCTTTTAAATTGCCCATCTTTTTGATCTGCTGCAACTGTTCCAGGAAATCCTGAAAATCGAATTGATTCTTCCTGATCTTTTTTTCCAGTTTCTTGGCCTGCTCTTCATCGTATTGGTCCTGTGCTTTTTCAACCAATGAAGCAATATCTCCCATCCCTAAAATTCTTTGCGCCATACGCTCGGGATAGAATACATCCAATGTGTCCATCTTCTCACCGCTGCTCATGAACTTGATGGGCTTATTCACTGTGTACTTTATGGACAATGCAGCACCACCCCTTGTATCACCATCTAATTTTGTAAGTACAACTCCCGTAAAATCCAGTTTATCGTTAAATGCTTTTGCCGTATTCACTGCATCCTGTCCGGTCATGGCATCTACCACAAATAAGATCTCAGCAGGATTTACTGCTGCTTTGATATTGGCCACTTCCGTCATCATCACTTCATCAATGGCCAAACGGCCTGCTGTATCGATGATAACTACATTCTTATTTTTTGACTTGGCTTCTTTAATGGCATTCTGAACAATCTCAACTGCATTCTTATTTTCTCTTTCGGCATAAATATCAACACCGATCTGTTCAGCCAAAACTGTTAACTGATCAATGGCGGCAGGGCGATAAATATCAGCTGCAACCACCAATGGAGATTTGCCTTTTTTTGTTTTAAGATAATTAGCAAGCTTTCCTGTAAAAGTAGTTTTACCGCTACCTTGTAAGCCCGCGATCAGTATCACTGCGGGATTACCTGTGATATTGAATTCGGAAGCTTCACCACCCATCAATTCCGTTAATTCATCCTGCACAATTTTTACCATCAATTGTCCCGGACTGATAGCATTGATCACTTTTTCTCCGGTTGCTTTTTCTTTTACTTTATCGGTAAATTCTTTGGCTATCTTAAAGTTCACATCGGCATCGATCAATGCACGGCGTATATCTTTTACCGTATTCGCAATATTGAGATCATTGATGCGTGCCTCGCCTTTGAGGTTCTTGAACGCTGATTCTAATTTTTCACTGAGTGAATTAAACATTTATCGCTGATTATTGTGATTTGAATATGATTTTATAAAATAAAGATTTATTTATTATTTTTTTGAATAGCTGTATTTACAAAACGCTTTATTTGTAAGCTTGATGTACCGAAGTTTAATAATAAGCCTACTTCCAATTTAAAAACCTTGAGATAATTAATAACTTGATTAAAATGTATAGGTTCTAATTGGTTCATTACTTTTAATTCAAGCAATATTTTTTTCTCAACAAGGATATCTATTCTTTTTTTACCAATAATCTTTTCCTTATAAAAAATGGGTAACTCAATCTCACTTTCGCAAGTAAGACCATTTTCTTGTAAGTCCATTAACAATGCACGTTGATAGATATTTTCAGTGAAATTTCCACCACCCAAGTAGCTATGCACTGCCATTGCAATGCCGATTATTTCTTTTGTTAATTCTGAATATTGGTAGTTATCCTGCATTTAAAAAAGAATGAATGTAGGTATGCTACATTCATCTTTGGAGTGCAAATATAAAAGTTCAGGTTAAATCATAATAAAATCAATTTAATCTGCGATCAGCCGAGGTATACTTTTAAGTGCTTGCAACGGCTGGTAGTACGGAGTTTATTGATGGCTTTATCTTTAATCTGACGAACTCTTTCGCGGGTTAAATTAAAACGCGCGCCAATATCTTCAAGGCTTAATGCATTATCGATCCCTATTCCGAAGAAATAGCAGAGTACTGCTTTTTGCCTTTCCGTTAATGAGAGCATACTTCTTTCTATCTCAGTACGCAATGATTCGTGGTATTCTAATTTTTCATCCGTCTTTTCGGCATTAGGGTTGATCATCACGTCTAT
>CAIKTE010000165.1 GCA_903830285.1 uncultured Chitinophagaceae bacterium
ATTAAAACCTGCCTGATGAAAACTATAAATACAATTATCAGTTTTCTGATATTTTCAAACGCTCTCTTCAGCCAATTAAAAGTTGATTTTAATACTGCTGATGGAAAAACAGGCGGCTGCTCTCCCTTTATCGTTTCTTTTAAAAACTTAACATCAGGGGTTTCTGTAAATGCAGTTTACAACTGGGATCTCGGAAACAATAATACTAGTCAAAATGCTAACCCCGGAGCTACTTTCATAGATGAAAAAGATTACATAATTACTCTGAGTGTTACCGACAGCGGTCGAACAGTTTCCAAAAGCTTACACATTACAGTATACAAAAAACCAATTCCTGATTTTTCCGTTGATAAAATAAAAGGATGTACACCCTTTACTGTTACTTATAAAAGCAATCTTTCTGCAAACGATACTGAGATCCGAAACTATTTCTGGGATTTTGGTGATGGCATTACCGCATCAAAAACTGATGCCGATACTATCCATCATGTATATACAGTTGCGCAGAAACTGAATGTACGATTAGTGGTCACCAATAATTTCGGATGCCAGAACAGTATTCAGAAAATGAATGTTACCGAAGCCATCGACGCACCTAGATCAACCATTAGCTCTGACAAAACAATTCTTTGTAAAATAGCTGATGCAGTAAATTTCAAAGCTCCTAATGCAGGTTTTGATGCAGTAAATTATTTATGGGACTTTGGTGATGGCTCAACCTCAACAGAAAGATCTCCGGCACATATTTATAATAAGAAAGGTACATACGATGTGAAATTAACTGCAGCAAACAGCAGTATTGCAGGATGCAGCAGCAGTTCTGTACAACCTGCATTCATCAATGTTTCTAATTTCAGTTCTGACTTTGTTGTTTCATCAACATTATGCAGTAATACCGCTACCGTATTGCAAAATAAAAGTTTGCCTGCTTCAACCAACACAGAATGGTATTTCAGTGATGATAATTTTAAATCTGTTAGCAATGGTAGCAGTATTTCAAAAAATTTCACAACAGCCGGCAGTTATACTGCAAGACTGATCAATACATTCTCTTCTTGTAAGGATACTGCAGAGAAAAAGATAATCGTCAATCCTGCTCCTGTTTTGCAAGGATTCATGATCAACGACAATGCCATTTGCGGATTACCCTATACTGCATCTTTTAAAGATACCAGCCGTACTGCTACAAAATGGAACTGGAACTTTAATGCAGCTGATGCAAATGCCGTTTCTTCTTTACAGTCACCTACCTACACATATACAAGCAACAACAATTATAAAATATCCCTAACCGTAACAGATGCTGCAGGTTGTTCAGCTTCAACCAATAAAACTTTAGTAATTCAAAAACCAAACATCAATATCAATGTTCTCAGTTCCAATTCTACCAATACAGATAAAACAAAAGGCTGTCCAGGGCTCACTATAAAATTCGCTGTTACTTCCCCTGCGCTCATTTCAGACTATTTATGGAATTTTGATGATGGCACAACATCTTCATTAGCGCAACCCGAACACAGTTTCACTGAATCGAAAGATTATAATATCAGCTTGAATTACACCAGCACAGCGGGTTGTAAAGGAACGGTAATTCTTTCAAGCCCTGTTACAGTGAATCAAAAACCCATTGCAAATTTCATATTGTCATCAAATCAAGTCTGCGGTAACACTAAAATATTATTTACCGATCAATCAACGCCGTCAACTGACAAATGGTTTTGGAGTTTTGGTGATAATAGTTATTCAGATCTTTCTTCCAACAATAAATTAATCTATCACCAATATTCAGATTCAGGAAATTATACAGTACAATTAGTTGCATTCAATGGCGGTTGCAGCGATACTATTGAAAAGAAAGCATCTGTTCATGTATTACCTCCATTCAGTAAGATTAGCACTGCCACAAATACTTGTGATGGAACAAGAGGTTTGGTAAGTTTTTCCCAATCATCCAAATACGCAGCTGAAGGCATTTGGGATTTTGGAGATAACACAACGCAGACAGTGAAAGCCGATCAAACACAAATAGATCATAGTTATCAACAATCAGGATCTTATTCTGTAACTATAAGAACAAGTTTTATGGAATGTGATGCTGTTGATTCTGTTAAAGTGTATGTACTGCTCAAACAACAGCCTGTAATAACAGCTGACAAAACAAGCATGTGCGGAAGCGATTCTTTACTTGTGAGACTGGATAACCTTTTGACGAATCCTTATCAACCTGCGAATGGTTATTCTATTTTGAAATGGCAATACAGTGATATGTCAGATTTCAGCGGAACTGTTCTTTCTCCCGTTAGTAACTGGACAAATATTTTTACCGCCAAACTTACCAGCCTCAAAGGCGGAGAAGAAAATATTCATGCTATTATTAAGTCAGCATATTTTGGTTGCACAGATACAAGTGCATTCATTCCTTTAAAAATAAACGGTCCTGAAGCAGCTTTTAATATCACTAACAATCAGGCATGCTTTAAATCTTCTTTTAATTTTATTGATACTTCCTCTTTCAACAATAGCATTCATATCACCCAAAGGTTATGGAATTTCGGTGATGATAGTTTGTGGGTAGTTTCAAACAACACAACGATGAATCATCTGTATAAAAGCCCAGGCAGTTACAGCACTACATTGAAAGTAATTGATGACAACGGATGCTACGCCATTTCAAAAACTATAGGTTCAACGATCGTAAGCGGACCACAGACTAATTTTAAATGGTCGCCTGCTCCTGTTACACCAGGGGCTTCTACCACATTCTTAAATACTACAAATGCTTTTGATGAAAAGAATATTCAATATTTATGGAGATTCAGCAATAATAATTACACAGATACATCGTCCGCAAAAGTCGTTTACAAATACAGAAATATCAGCATCGACACGGTTACATTGATCGCCTTAGATACACGCAATCAATGTACCGATACAAGTGTTCAATATGTTCCTGTAAATAAAATGCTTGTCAGTTTCAACTTCACTTCCAATTATATTGACAGTAATAATTGCCCTCCACTTGTTTTATATGCG
>CAIKTE010000166.1 GCA_903830285.1 uncultured Chitinophagaceae bacterium
TCCATTTGAATTGTTAAGTCTTTCTCATTAGCACTTCATTTGGATTCGTTTAGAGTAAATTTGCAATTCATTTAACCCTACAAATGATTAAAAAAAACATTCTCATTTTATTCTCAACTGTATTGATCTTTTTTGTTGCAGGTATAGTATTCGGTGCTCCTGAAAGGGATAAGAATATTATTGCGACAACTATTGATAATACTGCAAGCAATGCTAACAGCATGTTTGCGATGTACGATACCTTGCAGTTAGAAACATTGGGTCTATCACGTGAAGCATTTGCAAAAGCGATGCAGGGTTATAATAGTTTATTGGCTTCGGGTAAGATCATCAATCAGGATATTATTTCCATCATCGATTTTAGTTTACCATCCGACAAGAAAAGATTATTTGTGATCGATCTGAAAGAGGGCGAATTGGTGTACAATACTTTTGTAGCACATGGAAAAAGATCCGGGACAAAACTGGCCACTCAGTTTTCGAATAAAATGGAAAGCAATAAAAGCAGTTTAGGATTTTATGTAACCGGCGAAACCTATAATGGTCATCATGGTTATTCCTTACGCTTAGAAGGTGAAGAAAAAGGCATTAATGATAATGCATTGAACAGAGGCATTGTTATGCACAGCGCTTCCTATGTAGATGAAAAGATCATTGAAGGACAGGGTTATATTGGCAGAAGCCTGGGCTGCCCTGCTATCCCTTCCAACGTATATAAGCAAGTGATCAGCACTATTCGCAACGGTACCTGTCTTTTTATATACAGTCCGGATAAATATTATGCTATGCACTCAAAAATGATTGCACAGGTAAAAAGTTAATGCAGGATCGAAAAACTGTTTAGGTTTCCTTATCCTTTGTATTGCTGATCAATCTAATTCCGGCATAAAAGAAAATGACTCCCAAAAGTCCTGCGAAAATAATGGTCTTAATATTCTTTTCACCAGCTCCTCCGTTCAAGAAATTGATGCCTGCATAAATCAATCCAACAACTCCTAACAGTGATAAAATAATTCCTAATATCCTTTTTTCCATAACATTTCTTTACAAGGTAGGCTTATAAAAGCGGCATTTGTATTGCAACACAGCTAATGCGTGAATGTTGTAAGGAATGAAAATAATTGTGCAAGAACCTTAGATAAAAGAGAGGTCAGACCAATTGGTCTGACCTCTTATTAATTCTTTAATCTATAAAATCATATTTTAAAATCACTGCAATCTGCGATTATTTCTTAGCTAATGTGCGCAGGTAATTGATGAGATCACCGGGACTGCGTGTTTTACCGAAACTTCCTTCTATCACATCTTCATTATCGGGGATCCTTTTCTTGAAACCGGGCATATCCTTATGGCCAAAATATATCTTATATAAGATCGCACCATCGGTTTGTTTCTGGAATTTATCTGATGTAAGATCAGTGGGTGAAGGATTTAAACTTGCAGCTTTCACACCATCTCCTTTTCCGCCTACACCATGACAACTTTTACAATGTTCTACATATAATTCTCCTCCTAACTTGATAGACGAAGGATCTGATACAACAGGGTTCTTCATTTTTTCATAACTGTCAGGAACTTTCCAGGGATCTTGCTGAGGGTGGGTCAACGAAAGAATGATCGCAGTGAATGCCAGTAAACCAAGCATAGATAATAAACTTTTCATTTTGTTGTATTTAAGGGTTCTTCAAAACGGTTGATAAATACAACACAAAAGTAAATCAAGATGCATGAAATATTTTATGACAGAAGTCATTTGCATGTGCCATGTTCGTCATAAAATCAGCAGCCTGCTGTCATATTATATAAGCGCTTTAACAGCAACCGGTCATTTTAAATTTTTCATTATCTTTAAATACTAAAAGAAGCGAAGAAGCATTATAACTGCACAAAAATTCAGATCGTCTGCTTTTCTCTTTCTAACCGAAACAAATACGAGAGATGTTTTTATACTCAATGGTTGAAGAATCTGCCTTACAAAACAAGAACAGCATTGCTATTGTGTATGAAGAACACAGCATCACCTATAAAGAATTACTGGAAAAAGTTTCGAACCTGTCGTATGCATTACTGCATCTGGCTAAGGATGAAAAATTTATCGGTATCAGCGCCAGCAGGTCCATCGAAATGATCGTTGCTGTCTTGGCCATTTTAAAAGCGGGTAAAACCTATTTACCCCTCGATACAAATTACCCGGCTTTACGCTTGCAACAATTGATCACGGATTCAAACATCAAATTCACTTTATGTAAACAGGAGGAGAAAGATTTTTTCAGCGGACTGCATTTGCAAACAATTGCAACTGATCAGCAATATGATCTTCCTGCTGTTCCTATCCCTTTTCAAAGTGAGACTGTATGCGTGCTGTATACATCAGGATCAACTGGTAAACCAAAAGGTGTTTGCTTAGGTCATCAGGGATTGATCAACCTCATCGAATGGCAAAGATCAAATGGCATTGCAAAACCGGGAATAAGAACATTGCAATATTGCCACCTTAGTTTTGACGCTGCTTTTCAGGAAATATTCGTTCCCCTGATCACAGGTGGAACCTTGTATATTGTTAATGATACTTACCGCTTAAACACGGGGAATTTATTGAGGTTTATTGATGAACAGCAGATCAATCGTTTGTTCTTACCATATGCAGTTGTACAATTTTTAGCTGAAACAGCGCAGATGTATGAAATGTATCCTGCTTGTATCAAAGAGATCATTACCGGTGGTGAATTACTCAGGATCACTCCGCAGATAGCTAACTTTTTTACGTTACTTTCTGATTGCATCTTAATGAATGTTTATGGTCCAACAGAAGCCAGTGTATGGGTGACTGAATTAAAATTAAAAGGCAATGCGCAAAACTGGCCACGCATACCCTCACTAGGTAAGCCCATAGCCGGAGCACAACTATTTATAACTGACAAAGACCTGCAATTATTACCTGATGGAGAAGTGGGTGAAATTTTGATTCATGGAGATTGTATCGCATTGTATTATTTGAATAAACCCGAACAAACGGCTGAACGTTTTATAGAATGGTTACATCCTCAAAAAGGATTACTAAGAGTTTACAGAACAGGCGATATGGCTGCATATAATGCAGATGGCACTTTACAATTTAACGGAAGACGTGATGAGCAGGTAAAAATAAGAGGCGGTAACAGAGTTGAATTAGGCGAGATAGAAGTTGTGATCGGAGAGATCAAAGGTGTAAGTCAGGTGCAGGTAATGGCAAGAGAAGATATCCCCGACCAAAAGAGGATCGTTGCTTATATTATTGTCACTGACCTAGCATTAACAGCAGATGCTGTAAAGGAGGAAATTGCAAAGCATTTACCCGATTACATGATCCCAACATCCATTGTTATTTTATCAGAGTTCCCATTAACAGTGAGTGGAAAAATTGATAAGCTATCTCTTCCCGTACCTGAAACACTTAATTCCATTGAATCTTCTGATCATGTATTACCGAAAACTGAGTTGGAAGAATATATGAAACTATTATGGGAAGACCTCTTGCATATAAAAAATATAAGCACTACTGATAATTTTTTTGAACTGGGTGGTAATTCATTGATCGCTATTCAGATGATGGTCAGAATAGAAAAAGATAAAGGGAAGCAGTTGCCATTGGTATCGATCTTTGACTATTCCAGCATAAAAAAATTAGCCCGACTGATCGATGCGGATAATACTCATTCTGATTTCTCTCCTTTGGTTGCTATAAAAGCATCAGGTAACAGAACACCTGTTTATCTGATCCACGGAGACAGCCTCAATGTGCTTGGATTTAATGGTATAGCAAGATATATACATCCCGATCAACCTGTCTATGGATTACAACCAAAGGGTTTGGATGGAAAGGCAGAGGCATTAGACACGATCGAAGACATTGCAGCTTATTATCTTGATGCAATACTGGCACAAAATCAAACCGGGCCCTATGCTATTTCGGGTTATTCATTTGGCGGTTATGTTGCCCTTGAAATGGTCAAACAATTAAAAGAGAAAGGCAAACAGATTCTCATGCTAGGCATGTTTGATACCAATGTTTTGAATGCTGAAAACAATTTACAGTGGCATAAAAAAATACTCAAAAAGATATATCGGCAGTTTCCCAAATTATTATGGCTGATCAGATCTTTTGTAAATGATCCTAAAGAAGCGTATGCTTATCAGGCGGCAAGTTTTAATGCAAGAATCAGGCAATGGATGAACAAAGGGACCAAACATATGAATCCGGGAATGGAATCTTATTACTATTTAATGGATAAGATCAATGGAAGACATGACAGGGCATTGTTTACCTATAAACTTCTTCCTTACAATGGAAAGGTAGTTTTATTCAAGGCTATGGAAAGACCTTATTTTGTTGACGATTTTAAATTTCTGGGCTGGACTGAATATGCGGCAGGCGGTGTAGAAGTTCATGATATTCCCGGTGATCATCAAACCATGTTCTATGAACCCAATTGCAAAGTACTCGCTAAAGAAATGGACAAAGCATTACTCAATGCAAAACAATCATGTTCAAACTAAGTTGTCATAATGTAAACAAGATTGATTGGAAAAATGCCAATACTTGTTTATTCGATCTAAAGGATGTTACGGTTTGGAAACTGCACAATGATCGGTTTAATTCTTCTCTTGATCAATTGCATTCATTATTGCAGCAGGATGAAAAAAATAAAGCAGGATTTTTTAAGTTTGAAAAAGACAGCAATGCTTACAGTATCCGCAGGGGAATGCTGAAGCTATTGATTTCCAAATACCTTTCTCTTGATCCTGTATCACTACTTTTCTATAATGGGAAAAATAATAAACCCGCATTAGAGAACAATTATAATTCAGCGGAACTATTTTTTAATGTTTCATACTCCAAGGATATTACGCTGATCGCCATTGCCGATCATGATATTGGTCTAGACATAGAAAAAGTTGACAGTACATTTGATTACAAAGAAATATTACAGGTATTGTTCTCCGAAAAAGAGAAAGAGCTCATTCTTCATGCTGATAATGCAGCAAACATGTTCTATACTTTATTTACAAGAAAAGAATCGATCGTAAAAGCTAGTGGGAAAGGGATCAGTAATTCAATGATCGACATTCTTGTAACAGATGGTGATCATTTTATTAATGATAAGGATGGGTCTTTTATTAATAGTGATCTTAGGGTCAATAGTTTTTTTTTGGATACTGAGTATATAGCAAGTATTGCATGTAAGAACAGTAGTACTTGTATCAACTTTTATGAAGCAGATGAGAGTTTAATAGGATGACCCTGACTCATCTATTCTTCGCAACTATTCTTCCCGCAACAAAGCATCATATAATACTTCAACTGTGTGCAGGGCTTCTCTTCCTGTTCCATCTTTTATTTGATGACGGCAACTTGTACCGGGTGCTGCAATGATTGTTTCTTCTGATTGTTTACGTATAGTAGGTAATAATACCAACTCTCCTATTTGCATGGACAGATCATAATGTTCTTTTTCAAAACCAAATGAACCTGCCATTCCACAGCAGCCGGAAGGAATGGTTTGAACGGAATAGTTTTCAGGCAGTGACAATACTTTCACAGATGCAGAAATGGAAGAAACAGATTTTTGCTGGCAATGTCCATGTAATTGTATATCCCTTTTCTCTTTCGTGAATTGGTCTTTACTAATATTCCCTTTATCTATTTCGTTCGCAAGAAATTCATCAATAAAGAAAACATTCTTGGCTAATAGTTTTGCAGCGTCCAGATTTTCATCTGTGGCAAGATCTGGATATTCGTCCCTGAAACTAAGAATGGCAGAAGGTTCGATACCGATCAATGGTGTTCTTTCTGAAATGATTCCGCTCAGTAATTCAATATTACTGTTGGCTATCTTTTGGGCATTTCTGATCAATCCCTTGGAAAGCCATGCTCTGCCGCTTTCTTCGTGCTTTGGAATGATCACTTCATATCCTAAATGTTCCAATAATAAGATGGCCGTTTTGCCAATATGTGCATCATTATAATTGGTAAACTCATCA
>CAIKTE010000167.1 GCA_903830285.1 uncultured Chitinophagaceae bacterium
ACACAGCTGTTTCCAATGCGTTTTTGAAAGATGCCCATTTAAATCATGCAGAAGTAACTTATCCCTTAAAGGTGCTGGTTTGTGATAACTGTTATCTGGTACAGGTAGATGAGTTTCAGAAAAGTGAAGAGATCTTTACCGAAGAGTATGTGTATTTTTCTTCTGTAAGCGCCGGATGGTTAAAACATTCCAAAGCATATGTTGAGAAAGTAACGGAAAGGTTCAAATTAAATGGGAATTCTTTAGTTACTGAAATAGCCAGCAATGATGGTTATCTGCTGCAATATTTTAAAGAAAAGAATATTCCTTGTCTGGGTATTGAACCTACTTATAGTACCGCTCAATTATCTATCGCAAAGGGCATAGAAAATGTGATCGAATTCTTTGGTGAAGAACTGGCAACTCGATTAAGTGCCGAAGGAAAACAAAGTGATCTGATACTGGGTAATAATGTATTGGCACATGTTCCCGGACTGAATGATTTTGTTCGGGGATTAAAGATATTATTGAAACCAAGCGGCGTAATGACATTCGAATTCCCGCATTTGATTAAACTGATCGAGAAGAAAGAATTCGATACGATCTATCACGAACACTTTTCTTATTTCAGCTTTTATTTCATTTGTAAACTATTCCGTTTTCACGGTTTTGAAATATTTGATGTGGAACAATTGGAAACACATGGAGGTTCCCTACGTGTATTCATCAAGCATAAAGAAAATGAAAGCATTGCCGTAGAGTCTGCAGTAGATGCCTTATTGAATGAAGAACTCAAAATGGGTGTAAACAAGATCGATTTTTACAAAGGCTTTCAGGAAAAAGCCATCGATATCAAGAACAAATTCTTACTATACATCATCGAAGAAAAACAGAAAGGCAAAAGGATCATTGGTTTTGGAGCTGCAGCCAAGGGTAATACTTTTTTAAATTATTGCGGATTGAAATCGGATACCATTGAATGTATCGTAGATGATACGCCCATCAAGCAGGGCAAGTATCTACCACAAAGCCATATACCGGTTGTTTCACGTGATTATTTCAATAATAATAAGCCCGATATCATTGTGATCCTTCCCTGGAATTTTAAAGCCGAGATCATCGAGAAACTGAGCTTTACCAAAGCATGGGGGGCGAAACTGGTGACCTATATTCCTGAACTGGAAGTGAATTGATGATCCAGCAATAAAAATCTTTATCTTCATTGCAACACCATAAATAAACGCATATGAGTATTAAGTTCCGCCTGACCGTCATGAGCTTTCTTCAGTTCTTTGTTTGGGGTGCATGGCTTATTACCATTGGCAATTATTGGTTTGGAACTAAACAATGGAGTGGTGCAGAATTTGGAGCTATCTTTTCTACCCTTGGTATCTCTTCAATCATCATGCCGGCGCTAACTGGCATTATTGCCGATAAATTTATCAATGCAGAAAAACTATACGGTGTATTGCATATTTTGGGAGGCATCGCTTTATTATTTCTTCCTCAGGTAAATAATTCTATTACTTTCTATTGGATCATTTTTGCAGCGATGCTTTGTTATATGCCCACCATTGCGCTGTCAAACTCAGTGGCATATACTATTTTAAAAAACAATGATTATGATGTTGTAAAAGTGTTCCCACCCATACGTGTTTGGGGAACGATCGGTTTTATTGCGGCCATGTGGGCTACCAATCTTTCCGGCAATAAATCATCACCTAACATGTTTTATATAGCAGCATGTTCTGCGATCATTTTAGGGATCTATTCATTTACATTACCAAAATGTCCACCGCAGAATTTAATTGCAGATGATGCAAGTTTTGCAGAAAAGTTTGGATTAAAAGCCTTTAAATTATTCGGTACTTATAAAATGGCATTGTTCTTTATTTTCTCGATGTTTCTAGGTGGTGCGTTGCAGCTAACGAATATGTATGGAGATGTTTTCCTTTCGGAATTTGCTAAGAACCCTTTGTATGCAAGCTCATTCATGATAAAGTATTCTACCATTATCATGTCTATCTCTCAAATAAGTGAAACCCTGTTTATTTTGGCCATACCGTTTTTCTTAAGAAGATTCGGTATTAAAAATGTAATGCTCATTTCCATGCTGGCATGGGTTTTACGTTTCGGGCTATTTGCTTACGGGAATCCGGAAGAAGGTTTATGGATGATCATTCTTTCCTGTATCGTTTATGGAATGGCTTTTGATTTCTTCAATATTTCTGGTTCATTGTTTGTTGAAACAACTACTGATGCATCTATCCGTTCCAGTGCACAGGGTTTGTTCATGATGATGACAAACGGCTTTGGTGCATTCTTTGGCGGATTAGTTAGCGGGATTGTGATCGATAAATTCTTTACACATGGCGGTAACAGAGACTGGCATTCCATCTGGCTTTCATTTTCCTGTTATGCATTGGTCATAGCCATTTTATTTGCCATCATGTTCAAACACAAGCATGATCCCAAAGCTTTAGAGACGGTTCATCATTAACCAATGATAAAAATCATACCCTTAATCGTAAATCAGGCTTAGATGTTATAACATCTTGCACGTAAATTTGCAGCACTAAAAAAATTGTGTACATGAGCTCTGCCCATATAGATATTCAAAAAGTAGTTGATCTTACAACAAACCAAGACCTTAAAAAGATCGGCAATAAAATACTGAATAATGAACGCATCAGTTTTGATGATGGTGTTCTATTATTCGAAAAAGGATCATTGGCTTTACTGGGTGCATTGGCCAACTGGAAACGCGAATCCATGCATGGTAACAAGACCTATTTCAATCGTAATTTCCATATTGAGCCCACCAATGTTTGTGTGTTCAGTTGTAAATTCTGTTCATACAGCAGGTTGTATGCACACAAAGAAGAAGGCTGGGAACTGAGCATTGATGATATGCTCAATATTGTAAAGAAATACGATGGTCAGCCAGTTACCGAAGTGCATATTGTGGGTGGTGTTCATCCTAAAATGAACCTGGAATTCTTTACACAATTATTCAAAGCCATTAAAGCACATCGTCCCGAATTGCATATCAAAGCCTTCACTCCCGTTGAACTGGATTATATTTTCAGGAAAGCAAATGTGAGCACAGAAGAAGGAATGAAGATATTGCACGAAGCCGGTCATGATTCATTACCCGGTGGCGGAGCAGAGATCTTTCATCCTGAAATAAGAGAAAAGATCTGTGCCGATAAAGTAAATGCAGAAGGCTGGTTGTCTATTCATAAAGCAGCACATCAATTGGGCATGCACAGCAATGCTACGATACTATACGGACATATTGAAGAATACAAGCATCGTGTAGATCATATGGAACGTTTGCGTCAGTTACAGGACGAAACAGGCGGTTTCAATACTTTCATTCCTTTAAAGTTCCGTAACAAGGAAAATGATATGAGCTATGTACATGAAAGCAGCATTATTGAGGACATGAAAATGTATGCCATAGCCAGATTGTACATGGATAATTTCCCGCATATCAAAGCTTATTGGCCGATGCTGGGCAGACAAAATGCACAATTGACTTTAAGTTTTGGTGTGAATGATCTGGACGGAACGATCGATGATACTACGAAGATCTACTCTATGGCGGGCAGCGAAGAACAAAATCCTGCTATGTCCACCGCAGAACTGGTTTCTTTAATTAAACAGGTAAACAGAACACCTGTTGAAAGAGATACGGTTTATAATGTTATTAAAGACTACAGTGAACTCGAACTGGAAGCTGTCGAGGCAAACCCAATACTGAACTAACATGAAACGTCCGAGGTTTTAGAAACCTCGGACGTTTTTCTTTGCGCTTCATTTCATTATTATTTTACAGCAAGACAATATTGTTTTATCACAGAACAAATATGTTTTACAGCAAAACAATATAGTTTTATTACAGAACAAACATGTTTTGCTTCAAAACAATATTGTTTTATCACAGAATAAACATGTTTTACAGCAAAACAATATTGTTTTATCACAGAATAAACATGTTTTACAGCAAAACAATATTGTTTTATCACAGAACAAACATGTTTTACGGCAAAACAATATTGTTTTAGAGCATCCCCAACAAGTTTTACAGCTCCGTCAACAAAATATAAAGTATTGATAACCAATAATCAAGTTCAAACAAGCAGTAAAGAAGCATTTCCTGTCAAATAATCTCTCTATAACTAGCTTAGAACCGCTTATACAGAAGGATTTCTTCTGGGAATTATTTTTTGTATTTTACCAATATTCATCACCATAAATTTTGTGCTATGGCAAAGAACCTAACCATTCCCGCAAATTACCATACGGTAATGCCCTATCTCATTATTAAAGACGCTGCAGCTTTTATTGCATTCACACAGAAGGTTTTTAATGCAACAGAAACCTATAAAGTGATGCGGAATGAAAACTGCATCATGCATGCAGAGATCATGATCGATGGCAGCACCATCATGTTTGCAGACTGTACCGATCAATTTTGTGAAAGGACCGCCGGATTATTTATTTACGTTGAAAATGCAGACGAGACTTATCAAAAAGCAATTGATGAAGGTGCAGCAATTGAATCAGCCCTGAGCGATCAACCTTATGGGCGCAGCGGAGGAATCAAAGATCCTTTTGGAAATACATGGTGGATCACATCGCCCCTATAGCAATAAATATGCAGTACTTTTAATTCCTAATTGATTGTATGAGATCGATACAAATTTACTGCTGCATTATTTACATATTTCTAAACAACAGTAACATTCATGCACAATACTTGACTTTACATGATCAGGAAATAACTCAACTTAAAAAACTAATCAAAACTGATAGTTCTGCTGCCAAACAGTTCAACCCCTTAATGAACCTAGCTGATCTGTCTTTAAAAGACACACCTAATCCCATCATCACTATTACCAGTGAAGGAAGATTAGCCGGCGATCCGCTTAAGACTGCTACAGCCTATGCTTTAAAAGACATGCGTAAAATGTATGCACTGTCAATGGTTTATCGGATAACAAAAGATGCTGTTTATTTTAAGAAAGCGGAAACGTTTTTAATGGCATGGGCAACCATCAATCAACCAACCGGAGATCCAATAGACGAAACCAATTTAGATGCTGCATTTGAAAGTTATGATCTATTGAAAACCAAACTATCTGCAAAAGAAAGATCTGTTATTACAAGATGGTTCAGAAATGTTGCCGATACAGAGATCAATTATCCCAGAATGGTCAGACTAACAAAGTCAGGCAGATATGATAACTGGAATTCTCACCGACTTAAGATCATCGGCGAAATTGCCTGGCTATTGAATGATGAAACATACCAAAAATTCATCACAGAGAATTTGACTGTTCATATAGCAGGAAACATAAATCCGGATGGCAGTTCTTTTGATTATACAGAACGTGATGCATTTCATTATCATATTTATGATATAGAGCCTTTAATAAAATTAGCCGGTATTATTCAGCGTGCGGGAGGGCCTGATTATTATCATTATACAACGAATAATAATGCATCCATTGCAAGATCGATCGATTTTATGGTCCCTTATGTTAACGGAGAAAAAACACATGCAGAATTTGTGAATACCAAGATCGGTTTTGATCTGAAAAGGGCTAAGAATAATGAAGCTTCTTATAAAATAGGGCATTTATTTGATCCTACAGAAGCTTTGGAACTGTTTACCCTTGCGTCTAAATATGACCCCTCTTTGATTGAGATAGTGCGTAAAATTAAAAAGGATGACCAGCGCTTTCCTTATTGGCAGGCTGTTTTGAATGAGTTTTGATTTGAAATTTTATGAATACTAAACCTTCATCAATAATCTATTTTCTATCAATAACACTATTCATAATTTCATCATGTTCCAGCAATGAAATTGTTTTAGATAAGGTTAGTTATATTCCATATGACTATGAATATTTTCACAGCAATTTGCATTTCGGTAAAAAAATAAAATCGATGGAACTTAAAAATGAGTTTATTCTTATAGTAGGAAGCATAGATACAACATCAGAAACAGCTCCTATAAAAATGGCATTTATTTCAATTAACCATAAAACGATTCAGCTTAACTTCATCAAGGAAAATATTAAAAGTAATCAGTTCAGCCAAGAATATGCAGGAAACGGGTATGAACTTATGTTTAGATTTCCAATAAACCAGGAAGGAGATCATTCTAAGTTTTCTGAAAGTCATCTTATCATAAAATATGGAAAATCAAAGTCAGAGTACGATGTAATTTGTGCGTCGGGGTATCATTAAATGCAGTAATCTGTTGAATAAACTATGCATTACCATAAGCAGAAACTCTGAAATAAACAACATTAGATTCAACGTTGTATTGTATCAAACACAATGAATATTTTTACCCCTTTATCAGGCTCAGAATAAAAATCAATTTTCCCGTTAAACATGGTGACCCTTGTTCTGATATTGATTAATCCGATGCCATCTTTCTTTTTATCAACATCAAATCCAACTCCATCATCCATAAATTCAATGGTTAAAATATTTTCATTTTGCAAAAGGTTCACCCATACATTTCTTGCATTAGAATGTTTATTACAATTCGTTATTAATTCCTGCAGGATACGATAAATATTCAATTTCAGATCCTGAGAGAGTTCTGCTTCTTCAATTACAGAAACAAAATGATAAGAGATCGTATTTATGTTATTTAAATGCTGCAACAAGAATTCCAGAGAAGCTTTCAAACCATTTTCAATAATTTTAGGAGTAACAATGCTGTGTGAGAGTTTTCGAATTTCTTTAATGGAAGTATCCAACAATTCAATTGATTCGGTTAAATTTGATTCCTTTTTATTTTTAATATACATACCAAGAAACATCTTGGTGGCAGTGAGTATTTGGTTGATATTATCATGCAATTCAAGGCTTAATGCATTCTTTTGTTTTTCTTCTCCCAGAAAAACTGCCTTCTTAAGTTCATTTTCAACTTTAAGTTTCTCCTTGGCTTTTTTTAGAGCTTCCATTTTTTGCTTAGTGATATCTCTCCCTATAGAATAATAACATTCTAAATTAGAATCCCATTTTGCAGACCATAGCATATTTACAAGCCCGCCGTTCTTCTTAACATACCTGTTTTCAAAATCTTTTACAGGCAACCCTTTATCTAATATGCTCATTGATTCCTTGGTTTTTGGGAGGTCTTCCTGATACACCATTTCGATGGATGGCTTTACCATTAATTCTTCCATTTTATAACCAAAGACATGTTCAGCAGAAGGGCTAAGAAATTTACGACGATTGTTTTTATCAATGACTGAAATAACATCATAAGAAGCATCGAGAATATTACTTATTTCCTCGTTTTTTTTAGCGAGCGCCAATTCCAATAATTTTCTTTGATGAATATCCTGAAAGATCCCTTTTAAGTGCACACATTCTCCGTTTATAAATACCGGAGTACAAGCTGTCCTGATCCAACGTTCATTTCCTTTGGCAGTTACGATCATTAATTCTGTATCATAAGAGATCCCTTTTTCAATTGCGTCTTTTAAAAGGGCTTTTATGGCATCTCTTGACTCACCTTCCTTATAAAAATTAATTCCCGCAGCTACACTCTCTTTAAAATCCAACGGAAGTTCATGGATCTGTTTTGTAACATCAGTCATATAAGCTACTCCTGTTTTCAGATTCACTTCCCAGCCCCCAACCATTGCAGTTTGGCTAGTTTCTTTCAATAAAGCCTCCAGTTTTTCCTTCTCGCTAATATCAACAACATTAAAACAGGCATATTCTGTTCCATTCTGGTCTTTAAAAATATTTGATGAAAGTTCTGATTTGAAGGGTTCTCCATTCTTTCGTTTGTTAATAACAATAGCTCTGGCGATACCATTCTTTTCTCTTTCGGAAAGAAATTTCTTAAAATTTTCATCTACTACTAAGAGATCTGTTCTTGTTTTTGTTAAGAATTCTTCTTTGCTGTAACCAAAGATTTTGCAGGCAGCTGAATTTACTTCAATTATCCTGCCATCAGGTGTACCCAACATCAAAGCACTGGTTACATTTTCAAATACATAATCGTACAAGGTATTTTTAGGAATGGGCTTTTTAGAATCCCGGAGTTGTTGGATCAATATTTTTGCCTGCTTTATTTCATTTTGTAAAGCAGTTAATTCATCAACACTTATTTCAATGAATTTTGACAAATGAAAATAAATTTAAACTTCTTGCTTAAAGTTATCTTTTAAGCAATAGAAAGAAAATGACCAAAGTCATTTATATTAATAATCAATTATCTGAAATGCTTGACTGATACAAAATTTCTAAAGAAGCTGTATAGAGATGAAAGCAAGTAAATGATATCTAACTGTACACTAACACTCAGGTAAACTAATAGGGATATTTATAGCCAAACCGCCATCAGCAGTTTCTTTGTATTTACTGTTCATATCTAATGCAGTATCCCACATGGTCTTGATCACTTTGTCCAGACTAACTTTTGCAAAGTCCGGTGTGCTTTGTAAAGCAAGCTGAGAAGCAGTGATGGCTTTGATGGCACCCATCGTATTTCTTTCAATGCATGGAACCTGTACCAATCCTCCAATAGGATCGCAGGTTAAACCCAAATGATGTTCCATTGCAATTTCTGCTGCCATTAAAACCTGACGTTGTGTTCCACCAAGGGCTTCAGTTAATGCAGCAGCAGCCATCGCACTACTTACTCCTATCTCAGCCTGGCAACCACCCATAGCTGCAGAAATAGTGGCGCCTTTTTTAAAGATGCTGCCGATCTCTGAAGCAGTCAATAAAAAACGAATGATCCTATCTTCATTGTTGCCATTACAGAAAGCAATATAATATTGAAGCACTGCAGGAATAACTCCGGCAGCACCATTAGTGGGTGCAGTAACTACTCTGCCGAAAGATGCATTCTCTTCATTCACTGCCAATGCAAAACAACTTACCCAATCGAGAATATATACAAACCCATTTCCACCTTCCCGAATCGCTGCAAGCCATCCGTTATAATCGGAATAAGGTTTATGAATCAGTAATTTTCTATTTAACCCGTTTGCACGGCGATGAACTTTCAATCCTCCCGGTAATTCTCCTTCAGCATGACAGCCGCGATAGATACAATCTTTCATTGCCTGCCAGATCTTTAAAACACCATCTCTGGTTTCTATTTCAGAACGCCAAGCATTTTCATTCTCCAAAACAATTTCATTGATGTTCATTCCTGTTTTCATACACCAATGCAATAATTCATCAGCAGTGTTAATGGGAAATGGTAATTCAATGGCTTGTTTTTTATTATTGCCCTCACCCTCCTTAACAACAAAACCGCCACCAATGGAATAAAAAGTTTCACTGAATTTTTCCCCATTCTTCAATTCAACTAAGAAGGACAATCCATTGGGATGAAAAGGCAATGATTCTGAAGAAAGGAATTGTATTTGTGTGGAAGGATCAAAATCGATCCAAACTTCATTGCCTACATGCAATTGTTTGCTGCTATTGATTGTATTGATCTTTGCTGTAATAGAATCAACAGGGATCGTTACAGGATCTTCATTGCATAAACCAAGCATTACAGCAATATCAGTACCATGTCCCCTGCCCGTTTTTGCCAATGAACCATAGAGCAAAACATGAATAGAAGCCACTTCAGTCAGATTTGTCTTGCTCTTAATAGATTCTATACAACGCATCGCAGCGCGCCAGGGACCCAAAGTATGAGAACTGGATGGCCCAACACCAATTTTAAACATATCGAATACTGAGATGGATTCGTGTGGCATAACAACGATTGTTATTCAAAAATAGTGAAACAATGGATGATAGATAATTATTCATGATAAGTTTATCACTCCTTTGAGTGCCTCAGGGTGACAGGATGGTTCTAATGAGTAACGAAATGATTGTCATTCTGAGGTTCTCGAAGCATGATTAACGAAATGATCTAAGTGAATTCACCCTTCGAGTGCCTAAGGGTGACAAAACGTTTCATATTGTGCTCTATGACATCAAAATAACTAAATAAACTTTTTTATCTAAGTTTGGTTCATGCAAAAAGCTTTAATCCTCTTTATACTTTGTTTGTGCATTAAAGACCTCCAAGCTCAAAAGGGTCAAATCAAGCCTGCAGATCTAATAGAGACCCTAATGAAAACCAGACTGGAATATTTTTCATCCATTCTTGCTAATAAAGACAGTTTGAATGTACAGATCATTTACACTCAGATAGATCGTGATAAAAATAATAAACCCTCATTTACCGAATACAGTTTCAATCTCAACAACGATCATTATTTCTATCCTGCCAGCACGGTAAAAATGCCCATTGCCTATTTAGCGTTGGAAAAACTGTATGAACTGAATAAAACAGGATTGAACAGGAATACAGCAATGATCACCGACAGCAATTCAGCTAAAGAAGAGATCGTTTATGCAGAACCCAAGGCCGAGAACAGTAAACCATCTATTGCTGATTATGTGAAGCAGATCTTTTTGGTAAGTGATAACAATGCATTCAATCGTTTGTATGAATTTGTCGGGCAGCAAACCATTCAGCAAAAACTGAGAGAGAAAGGCTATCCTGATGCCATCATCCGTCATCGTTTACAGGTCAGCTTAACAGATACACAAAACCGCTTGACCAATCCTATATCATTTTATGATTCAACAGGCAAACTGATCTATCATCAGGATGAACAAAACAGTAAAGCAGTATTTCCCGCATTGAATAAAAAAGTGGGAAAAGGATATTATAAAGGCGATCTATTGATCAATGAACAGCTTGATTTTTCGATGAAGAATCGGGTGTATCTGCAAGACCAGCATCATATTCAAAGAAGTCTTTTATTCCCTGAATCTGTTGATGCCAATCAAAGATTCAATATGAGTAAGGATGACCGTGATTTTGTGTTGCACTGGATGAGTGCTTATCCCGAAGAAAGCAAATACCCTTATTATGATACAGCTCATTATTGGGATGCTTTTTGCAAATTCTTACTGGTAGGTTCTGAGAAAGGCCCTATCCCTTCCAATATCAGGATCTTTAATAAGCCGGGTGATGCTTATGGTTTCCTGACTGATATTGCTTATATCATTGATACAGATAAAAAGATAGAATTCATGCTCTGTGCTACTATTTATTGCAATAGTGACGGTATTCTAAACGACGATAAATACGACTATGAAACTGTGGGCTA
Source organism: uncultured Chitinophagaceae bacterium (assembly GCA_903830285.1). Lineage (GTDB taxonomy): Bacteria > Bacteroidota > Bacteroidia > Chitinophagales > Chitinophagaceae > CAIQDX01. The sequence goes on from CAIKTE010000167.1 coordinate 11,160, forward strand.
CCCGTTCATGAAACATTTGGGGCAATTGATCTATGATCATGAATTAAAAAGAAAAAGAAAGTTTAGCCCTGACCTTAGCGAATTCATCATTGATTATAAAAGCAATCAGTAAGTATTATAAAAAAGTCCCGAAGAAAACTTCGGGACTTTTTTTATGATAAGATCCATCAAGCAATTTTATTAATTACCTGCAATGATCTTGGCTTTCTTGTACTGTACATTTTCACCATCCAGAGCAATGATATAAACGCTGCTTCCGGCATTCTTTCTATTAAGATCTACCATTACATTATTGATACCCGTAATTGCTGCTACCTGCTGTGTATGCGTTACTTGTCCTGTTGTCATATCTATCACACGCAGTGTTAACTGTGCAGGCTTATCACTCATGAAACTGCAGGTAAATCTGTTGCCTGTAGCCGGGTTCGGATACAATTGTACTTCTTTGGCAGTAAGGCTTTGCAGATAACTGGCTTCCTGCTTGGTGAAGCTAATGCTGTTCAATGTTGTATTCAGCACATTGTTTTGTCCGTTGCCTACTTCAATTGAGAATACGATCGTAGTTACATCATTCGCATTGATCTTATCTTTTGACAGAGCAGATGTAAATGCATCGAGTGATACCAAGTATTCTTTTGAAGCCTTATCCAATGGGATCAGGGTATTGTATTGATCAGCCCATTTTACAATGGAACTCTTCACTAATGTTACTCTCAGATTATAACCGCCTTCCGCAGCAAATTTCAGGGTCTTGTAAGCACTCAGGTCTTGAGCAACCGCACCTCCCTTCATTAACTTGAATATCGAAACATAGTCTGAAGAATTACCGCTCACCTGAACATTTCTGAATACAGGAAGTTCATCAGAAGCATAGGTCTTATTCGTATCATTACTTACTTTAAAGCTTGTAACATTTGAAGAAGGTCCTGCACCGTATGACCATGTTCCGTCTGCCATATACACCACATCCTGTAACTGGTTGTTGATATACATGCTGATGGTTGATTCATAGATATCACTCATTGATACTGTGATAGCTGCTTTACCGTTTGCAGTAACTGTAAATGGAACTGTTCTCTTGGTTGTTGCAGTTGACAGTTCATTTGATTTGTCTTCGATTACAAAATATCCGTTACTGTTTGATTGATTATTTGTTACAGACAATACAAGATCAGTTCTGTCTCTGCTGCCTGATGTGATATAAGTATCAGGTAATTTCTTAGCACTGATAGCTTGTACCGGCATGCTTGACTGCAGATTATTGATGATATCAGTTGCCATATCTGTTACCATGGTTGGAGATACTGCCCAGAGCTGAATGTTAAACATGGTTTCATCTGCTGTATAATCCTGATTCAGCCAGTTGGATTGTAATGTATAGCTGTTTCTGCCGGTCTTCGCTCCTATGGCAAAGCTCATCGCATATTCTGTATTACCTGTTGCTGTCTTCAAAGTATAAGCAACCATCGGAACATTATTGATCAATACATTTTTAAGGTCTATTAATACTGATCCTTTTAATCTGTCGCAAATAGCTTTGGTGTGATCGTACACAGCATTGCTGGTCTGTGTTCCGAATGATACAGCCTTAGCCTGATTATTCAATGTATAATCGATGGACAATACATCCGATGCATTGGTGATCGATGGTATATCCGTAGGTGTACTGATATAAGAAGTAAGATTGTATTTACTTAAATGCTGTGGCAGGATATCAGCAAGGGTTAATTTACCTGCACCTACGCCCATTGTTGTGGCTCTTGCAGTTCTTTCACCGATCGGTGCCATGATACTGTAATCAACCGGTTGCTGCAGACTGTTGAACGCTTTATTGTAAACACGTTTCACGATCGCATCACCCAGGCTCTTACTTTCCAATCCGCCGCCATCTCCGCCACTCACACCACCTGATGAAGGACAATAGTAATACACTATCGTTGCCGTATCAGTTGCTGTTGTGCTGATAGAAGCTGTATCATTTCCTGTAGGGAAGGAAGCTGAGAAATTCGTATTGGTATAAACGATCAATGCTATTGAATCTGTTCCTTTATAGTTGGCCAAACTGGCTGCTGATGTGAATACCGTTGAATCTGTCTTTGCACTTGTATGCGGGCCAAAATTCTTACCACTGGTACCTGCAAAATCTTTCACGCCGTCAAATCCTGTTGAAGAGAAACTATCAATTATCGTTGGCGGTGTGATACCGTATAAGAATCCCGGTGCATAGAAATCCATTGTTCCGTCCACTTGTATATTCACCAGTCTCTTGGTTCCTGCTGCCATATTACCTGTGATCTCAACTTTATTATTGGTAGTGAATGATCCGTTATTGATCACTTTCACTGCAAGCAATGTTCCCAGAGTTGTATCAAATTTGGCAGCATTCTGTGATTTTAAATTAGAGCTTGCCCAATCTGTTGTACTTCTTGGGAATATCAATGTTTGAGTGATCGTTGTTGCTGTTGCAGCATTACAAACAGGTACTGCATCCATTGGTTTAGAAGCAGGTGTTACCACTACTGTTTGATAAGATGTATCAGAACAACCACCTGTATTGGTAGCGATCAGTCTAACATTATAAATACCAAATGCATTGTACGATTTTGTTGGTGTTGCAGAAGTTGAAATTGTGCCATCACCTAAATCCCAACTATAAGTATCTCCTGCTGCATTTCCATACACTACAAAGCCGAAACTATTTGTGCTTAAAGGCTGTGTTGTTGTTAAGTAATTGCTGGTATAAGCAAAATCAGTCGGCTTATTTGCTTTAACGATTTCTGCAGATGCTGCAGTTGAAATACAGCCTCCTGCACTTTTCACAGTTACAGAGTATGTACCTACTGCCAGATTAGAGAATGTTGTTCCTGACTGATAATTTGTGCCATCGATACTATAAGTATATCCCACAGCAGTTGGCGCTGTAACAGTAATTGTTCCTGTTGGAATATTACAAGTTGGTTGAATTAAACTTAGTGTTGCAGCAGCAGGTGTTGCAGGCTGTGCATTGATGATCACACTAGCTGCAGAAGAACATCCACCGGCATATATTGCTGTTATTGTATGAGTACCTGCAGCAACAGAAGTAAATGTTGCTGAAGATTGAGCTGATCCTGCATCAATACTATATGTATAACCTAATCCTGTTGGTGATGCTACAGTGATCGTTCCTGTTGCAATATTGCAGGTAGGTTGTGTTGTTGTAAATGTAGGAGTTGCAGGTGCAGCCGGAGGATTGGTGATGATAGCACTTGTTGCTGATGATATACATCCGTTTGCATTTTTTGCAGTTATTGGATATGTACCGGATGCAAGAGATGCGAAACTTGCAGCAGACTGGTAACTTGATCCGTCATCACTATAAGTCATACCAATACCTGATGGAGCAGTTACTGAAATAGATCCAGTAGCAACATTGCAGGTTGGCTGTACCAAACTAACTGTTGGTGCTGCCGGTAATTCATTAACCGTAACCAATTTATTTCTAGAGCTTGTTCCACATGAATTAGTGATACTATATGTTATTGTTGCTGTTCCTACTGTTATACCTGTTACCAGACCGCCAGTGCTTACTGTTGCAACTGAAGTATTACTTGAACTCCAAGTTCCGCCTGCTGTTCCATGAGACAATGTGGTATTTGCATTTTTACAAACTGCTGCTGTTCCGGTGATATCCCCGCTAATAGCAGGAACATCATTTACTGTAACAAGTTTTGTTCTGGATGCTGTTCCGCAAGAGTTAGTTATGCTATAAGTTATTGTTGCAGTAGCAGCTGCAATACCTGTTACAACTCCATTAGGATTTACTGTTGCTATAGTTGCATCACTTGTACTCCATGATCCTCCTCCTGTTAGATTAGAGAATACAGTTGTTGCATTCTTGCAAACAGTTGCTGTGCCTGTTATATCGCCGCTAATTGCAGGAACATCATTCACTGTAACAAGTTTTGTTCTTGATGTTGTTCCGCATGTATTCGTGATACTATATGTTATCGTTGCTGTTCCTGCTGCAACGCCTGTAACCACGCCAGCACTATTCACTGTTGCAATTGTTGCATCACTTGTACTCCATACGCCACCCGCAGTTACATTAGATAATGTGGTTGATGCATTTTTACAAACTGTTGCTGTACCTGTGATATCGCCGCCGATTGCCGGAACATCATTCACTGTAACAAGTTTTGTTCTTGATGTTGTTCCGCATGAATTCGTGATACTATATGTTATGGTTACTGTTCCTGCTGCAACACCTGTTACAACACCGCCACTGCTTACCGTAGCAACTGAAGTATTATTAGTACTCCATGTTCCACCTGCAGTAACATTTGATAAAGTTGTTGTTGCATTCTTACATACTGTTGCTGTTCCTGTGATATCACCGCCAATTGCCGGAACATCATTTACCGTAACAATTTTAGTTCTCGATGTTGTTCCACATGTATTGGTGATACTATATGTTATGGTTGCTGTTCCTGCTGCTACTCCTGTTACCACACCACCACTACTTACTGTTGCGATCGTGGCATCACTTGTACTCCATATGCCGCCTGCAGTTACATTAGCCAATGTTGTTGTTGCATTTTTACAAACTGTTGCAGTACCCGTAATATCACCAGCAATCACTGCTAATGGATTTACAGTTAAAGTATAAGTAAATGTAGCGTTAGGCGCATATGTATTACTTGCAGTTACTGTCATTGTATATACAGCAGCAGCAACGGCATTAGTCCAGGAGATCACTCCTGTTGTTGAATTGATCGTAATGCCTGTTGGATTGCCTGAAATAGAATAGGTAACAGTTCCACTTGCAGTTACTGTTGGTGTAACTGAGTTACCTGCAGTACCCTGACAAACAGTTGCAGAAGCTGAATAATTCAAATTAGAAGGCGGTACTATAATATTTCCATCAGAGCCATATGAACAAGTATTGATTACCTGACCGGTTTGCGGATCAGTTAATTCAAACTTTAAAACATTGGCAGGCGGAAGATTATTATTGTAAAAAGTATATGCTACATCATTTGAAGAAGGAACTCCCGGAGGATTAAATGGTGAACCTGTACTGTTATTTCCCCAAGTCCAGTTTACAGAACCATCAACCCATGATTTTGTGATCACAGGAGGATAGTTGATACTTGAAGCATAAGAAAAAGTGACCTTACCTTGATTGTCATCATTTTCGGGTTGTTTCCTGTTTGTATAATAAGTTGTACCTATCACATTGCTTGCAAAAACAGTTACGACCTGAGGAGATCCATCACCATTATTTCTTTTAAAACTACTCGGACAGTTTTTGTTATCAATATCTGTACGAACGACAGTTATTGATTTTGTTTTAGTAGTTGTTCCGCAACTATTGCTAACACTATAAGAAATGGTTGCAGTTCCGCCGCCAGCACCGGTAACCACACCGCCACTACTTACACTTGCAACACCTGTATTACTTGAACTCCATGTTCCACTGCCTGTTGCATCTGCCAATGTAATGGTAGCACCAACATTCAATGAAGAACTTCCGGTGATATCTGCGACTGTTGGTAAAGTACAACCTGGCGCATTTGGAATATAATTGGCAGAATGTATCTCACCACCTGCAGACTGAGAATATGATTTACAAATTACCTGTCCTTCAATATTTGAATTATTGCCTGATTTACTGATGTCTGCATAAGGCGCAAATACAGTTCCTTCAATAGCTCCGTTTCCTCCGATATTTAGAGTTGTTGTGTTGTAAAAATTATAGATGATGTAGGCGCAATTCGATTGTCCGCCAAAACCACCATTTGTCCATGCAACCCAGTTAAAGGTTCCGGAAGCATTTACATTGATGACCAATACATGGCTGGCATCAGGCTGATTATTGAAAGTGAAATTATTACATGCATTTAATTCAGCACCTGTTACATTTAAAATATTGTTACCACTATTAAGATTGATCTTGATTTGTCCGCCGGGGGTATGATTTAAAATTGATGTAATAGAGTTTGAATGAAAGTCTCCATTTGGATTAGTCAGATCAGCATTGGCTGCAATACCAGACATACTTGTTGCGGTAGCCTTCATTGTTGTGAAAGCAGTTGTAAAATCAATCAAACCGCTTTGAAAGATTGGATTATTGATAGCACTTACATTTCCCAGATCTGATGCATGTGCAGATAATAAAATATTAGGAGAGCCATTGTAATCACTAGAAGGTGTTATACGGATTGGGGATCCAGCATTATTATTGTCAAGATACCAGGCGGTAGAACCGTTTTGATTTCCGATCTTAACATAGCCATTGTATAAAACCTGCAGAGAACTTCCACCATTATAATTTACTTTGCCGCCTACCAATAACCCAATATTCACACCACTTACCTGATAAGAAAAATTGCCATGTCCAGATACAGCATAGCTTCCGGCAATCGTAAGATCGCCTCCCATTGCAACGGGGCCTTCGGTCTCGCTGCTGTAAAAACTACATCCATTTTGAGCAAATACATTAAACGCTAATGCTGGTGCGGTAGGACTTTGTGCATTGCTTATCAGTGTAGCAAATAGCAGAACAATAAGCAGCAATTTTGACAGTATATTTTTTCTCATAAAATATAAAAATTATGATTCTTCACAGTTTAGAATGGGTATGTAGTACAATCAAGTACAAAACTTGTGGTCAAATGTATTTTTTATACACTGTAAATCTTGGCAGTTAAAACTTATTTAAGGGCTCTTAAATCTCTTTAAGTGCATTTTAATAGAATGCTTAAAATTCAATTAAAGTAAAATGATGTATTAAAATAAAAAATAAATAAAACGCTTAACCTGATGATAAAAATCATAGAATTAAAACAGAAAAAAGGGTAATCAGTTGGATGAGTTATATTAAAGTAAAAGACAATCTTGAAAAAGATTGTCTTTTACTTTAAAAGGTCGGGATGACAAGATTTGAACTTGCGACCCCACGCCCCCCAGACGTGTGCGCTACCGGGCTGCGCTACATCCCGAAAACAAAGGGCTGCAAATATAAGAGGGAATCTAAAATTTCGGGCTATATTGCACAAAATTTTCAGCCGCGACATGAAGATTCTTCTAAGGAAGGTTTTAGTAGCCGATGTTAACTCAAGTTTCGATAATTCAGTCAAGGATATTTTAATTGATGAAGGAAAAATAGTTTCCATAAAAGATAATATCACTGAACCGGCTGATACAATAATTGAAGAACCCGGATTAACGGTATCTCCCGGATGGATCGATGTTTTCTCCCATTTTTGTGATCCCGGTTTTGAATTCAAGGAAACCATCGAAACAGGTGCTGCTGCTGCAGCTTCAGGCGGATTTACCCATGTATTTGTTTTGCCAAATACACAACCCCTCGTTCAAAGTAAATCTCAGGTTGAATATATCGTTCAGAAATCAAAATCACTTCCGGTAAACGTCCATCCTTTAGGAGCCATTACAAAAAACATTGAAGGAAAAGATCTCGCCGAAATGTATGACATGCATGCAAGTGGTGCCATTGCTTTCAGCGACGGATTATATCCCATTCAAACTCCAGGCTTATTTTTAAAAGCTTTGCAATATGTAAAAGCATTTGACGGCATTTTGATTCAAATGCCCATCGATAAAACGATCGGCACACATGGCCTGGTGAATGAAGGAATTATTTCCACCCAATTAGGATTGCCCGGCATTCCTGCCATTGCAGAAGAAATAATGATCAAAAGGGATATTGAGCTGATCAGATACACTAACAGTAAATTACATCTTACAGGTGTTAGTACTGAAAAAAGTATACAACTGATCACCGATGCAAAAGCTGAAGGTTTATTGATCTCCTGCAGTGTTACACCCTATCATCTTTTCTTCTGTGATGAAGACCTGCAGGATTATGATACCAACTTAAAAGTAAATCCACCATTGCGTTCTAAATCGGATATGCTGGCTTTAAGAAAAGCAGTGCTCGATGGAACGATCGACTGTATTGCATCTCACCACATGCCGCAAAACTGGGATAATAAGACCTGCGAATTTGAATATGCTAAAAACGGCATGATCGGTTTAGAAACTTCTTTCGCAACAGTGAATCATATTTTACCTGAACTGAGTAATGAACAATTGATACAATTGTTCAGCGAAAATGCAAGACATATTTTTCAATTAACCTCTGCAACAATTGCAGAAGGCTCAACTGCTGAGATCACTTTATTCAACAGAAAGAAAACTTCTGTACTGACCAAAGAAAATATCAAAAGCAGATCATCCAACTCTCCTTTCGTCAACAAAGAATTAACAGGAAAAGTAATAGGCATCATTAACAAAGGGCAGCTATTTTTGAATTAATCTTTCAACCAATTCATGGAACAAAAAATAACATCGCACATTATCAAAGGACTATTCATTGCAATCATACTGATCATTGTGAATGTTATTGGGCAATTGACCTCTTATATTTTTGAAGATTGGTATCGCTGGATAGGAACTGCTATCTATGTTTTATCAATTATTACGTCCACTATTATCTTTAGCCGACAAAATCATCAAAATGTAAATTTTGGAATTTTATTCACACATAGTTTTAAGACCGCAGCTGTAATTACTTGTATCTTGTTTCTATATACTTTGGTTTCTGTATACATTTTATTCCCTGGTCAAATCGATCATTTTGTACAAATAGGGGTAGAAGAAGCCAAGAAACAGGGCAAGACTGCAGCAGAAATGCAGGAAGGAATGGCCATCGCAAGAAAAGTATTAGTAATTTCATTTCTAGCCGGTGGTTTAATGATCAATTTAATTACCGGTGCTTTGGGCGCTTTATTAGGGGCGGCCATTGCAAAAAAGAATCCTAATTATCATCCAATACAGCAATAAGAAATGGATCTATCGATCGTTATACCTCTTTTGAATGAAGACGAGTCTTTGCCCGAATTAAGTGCATGGCTTGAACGTGTGCTTACTGAAAATAACTTATCATACGAAGTGATATTCATTGATGATGGTAGTACCGATAACAGTTGGAATGTGATAGAAGAGATCTCTCAAAAGAACAATAGTTTTAAAGGGATAAAATTTCAACGGAATTACGGAAAGAGTGCGGCATTGAATGAAGGTTTTAAAGCTGCAAAAGGCGATGTGGTGATCACGATGGATGCTGACTTACAGGATTCTCCTGACGAGATCCCCGAATTAAGAAGGATGATCATTGAAGATGGATTTGATATTGTAAGCGGTTGGAAAAAGAAACGTTACGATAATACACTTACTAAAAACATACCTTCCAAAATATTCAATGCTGCTGCTCGTGTGAGCAGTGGTATTAAACTGCACGATTTTAATTGCGGCTTAAAAGCTTATAAAAGAAAAGTAGTCAAAAGTATTGAGGTTTTTGGGGAAATGCATCGTTATATTCCTGTGATCGCAAAAGCTGCAGGCTTTAAGAAGATCGGTGAAAAAGTGGTAGAACACAGGGCCAGAAAATATGGGGTTACTAAATTTGGCTGGGAACGTTTTGTAAATGGATTTCTTGACCTTTTCACCATCAGTTTTGTAAATAAATTCGGCAAAAGACCCATGCACTTTTTTGGATTATGGGGAACGATTTTTTTCCTGATCGGTTTGTCAAGTTTTGTATATCTCATCGTTGCAAAATTTATTGATTCAGATTTTACTTTAACCAATAAACCTGCATTTTATATCGCATTAGCAGCTGTGATCGGCGGCATGCAATTATTTCTTTCCGGTTTCGTCGCTGAACTTGTGGCAAGAAATGCTGCTGAGCGAAATGTGTACCTCATTGAAGACAAGATCGGTCTTTTTTAATTTTACCGAATGAATCAAAAAGTCATTATCATTGGCCCTGCACACCCATTGCGTGGAGGATTGGCTTCATTTGATGAACGATTGGCCAAGCAGTTTCAGCAGCAAGGCTTCGACACAACGATCTACACTTTCTCATTACAATACCCCGATTTTTTGTTTCCGGGAACCACACAGTATTCTTCAGAACCTGCACCCACTGATATTAAAATAAAAGTGTGCATCAATTCTGTGAACCCGCTGAACTGGCTAAAGGTTGGTAACGAATTGAGAAAAATAAAACCTGCAATCATTGTTGTTCGTTACTGGCTACCATTAATGGGTCCATGTTTAGGAACGATACTAAGATTAGTGAAAAGAAATAAACACACTAAAGTAGTTTGTATTGCAGACAATGTTATTCCGCATGAAAAACGTTTCGGTGATACACCTTTTACACAATATTTTGTGAAACCGATAGATGCATTTGTAACGATGAGTGCTAAGGTTTTAAATGATCTGCTGTCATTTACCAGTAAACCATCCAAGCAGATCGTACACCCATTGTATGATAATTTTGGAGAAGCGATTTCTAAAAATATCGCAAGAGAAAAATTAGGATTAAGTGTTGATGATAAGATCATTTTGTTTTTTGGATTCATCAGAAAATACAAGGGCTTGGATATCTTATTGGAAGCGATGGATGATGAAAGGATCCGGAGATCGAATATCAAATTATTGGTTGCAGGAGAATTTTATGAGGATAGAAAATCATACGATGATCTGATCACACAATTAAATATTTCATCACAATTGATCTTAAAAACGGAATTTATTTCCGATAGCGAAGTGGCCTATTATTTAAGTGCTGCGGACTTTGTGATCCAACCTTATCGAAATGCTACTCAAAGCGGTGTTACCCCCCTCGCCTATCATTTTGAAAAACCCATGCTGGTAACGAATGTAGGAGGTCTGCCTGATCTTGTACCTGACGGAAAAGTGGGATTAGTAGCAGAGCCTGAACCAAGATCTGTTGCAACCCAAATCCTCAAACTCTACGAATTAGGCGAAGACTATTTTTTACCGCAACTTCGCGAAGAGAAAAAGAAATACAGCTGGAAGATTTTAGTGGATACGATTATTGAGTTATAAGTTTTAAGTGATGAATGATGAGTTGCTGTACAAGTGTGCGATTCTTCCACCGGAAGAATCGAAGGCAACAGAAGTTCAATTAAAACACAACAGCAGGTTATAAAAAAACAAATATGATCTACAGAAGTAAAGCTCCATTAAGATTAGGTTTGGCCGGTGGCGGAACAGATGTGAGTCCGTATAGTGATGAATTTGGCGGTGCTATCTTAAATGCGACCATTTCATTGTATGCGGCCGCATCGATAGAGCCGATCGATGAAAATGGAATTATCCTTCAGGCCTTGGACAGAAAAGAAGAGCAGCGTTTTGAATGGATGAATCAATTACCGATCGATGGTACATTAGATCTTGTGAAAGGTGTATACAACCGTATTCAAAAAGATTACGGATTACCATTAACCAGTTTTCGATTATCGACTTTTGTGGATGCACCGGCAGGTAGTGGCTTGGGAACATCCTCAACATTAGTAGTTGCCATTATTGGCGCATTTGTTGAGATGCTGAAACTGCCTTTAGGTGATTATGATATTGCTCATTATGCTTACGACATTGAGAGAAATGATCTTGGATTAGCCGGTGGTAAACAGGATCAATACGCTGCAACTTTTGGTGGTGTTAATTTTATGGAGTTTTATGACGGCGACAAAGTGATCGTAAATCCATTGCGCATTCGTCAGGAATATTTGAATGAGCTGGAAAATAATCTGGTCTTATATTATACATCAAGTAGCAGAGAAAGCGCCACCATTATTAAAGAGCAACAAAAAAATGTTACTGAAAAAGATGCGAAAAGTATTGAAGCTATGCATCAGTTAAAAGAACAATCGAGAATGATGAAAGAGGCTTTATTAAAAGGACGTTTGCATGAGATCGGCGAAATATTGGATTATGGATTTGAACAGAAAAGGAAAATGGCGCACAATATTTCTAACAGTTTGATCGAAGAAATGTATACGGCTGCAAAAAAAGCAGGAGCAACGGGAGGAAAAATAAGTGGTGCAGGCGGTGGTGGTTTTATGACCTTTTATTGTCCGAATAACACCAGATATAAAGTGATCGATACATTAAATAGTTTTGGCGGAGAAATACGGCCTTACCAGTTTACACAACATGGCTTAACAACATGGACAACGATTTAATTATAAATTAAGAATTAGTAATTAAGAATTATGAATGACCAGATCAAAAAACTTATTGCGGCATCTATAGAAACAAAACAGCAATTATTGAATGATGCATCAGTTCATCAAAAATTAGCTGATGTTATTGATGTGATCAGCAAAGCATTTCAAAACGGCAATAAGGTATTATTTTGCGGCAATGGTGGCAGTGCAGCGGATGCACAACATCTGGCAGCTGAATTCAGCGGCAGATTTTATAAAGACAGAAAAGCATTACCTGCTGAAGCGTTACACTGTAATACTTCTTATTTAACAGCAGTTGCAAACGATTATAGTTATGATGTTATTTATGCCAGATTAGTGGATGGCATAGGAATAAAAGGGGATATTTTAATCGGCTTAAGTACTTCCGGAAATTCAAAAAATATTGTCAAGGCTTTTGAAACTGCCAGGGAAAAAGGAATCATAACTATCGGTTTTACAGGAGAACGTGGTGGAGAGATGCAAAAGATCAGCGATTATTTATTTAACGTACCCTCTAACGATACACCCAGAATTCAGGAAAGCCATATTTTATTAGGACATATTATTTGTCAATTAGTAGAAGAAAAAGTATTCGGATAATGGCAATCACCGAAGCTATAATCCTGGCAGGCGGTTTGGGGACCAGATTACGATCTGCAGTTCCTGATCTGCCCAAATGCATGGCACCTGTAAATAACAAACCATTCATAGCTTATGTGATCGATCATTTGAAAGAACAGGGCATTGAAAAATTTATATTAGCGCTAGGTTATAAAAGTGAAATGATCGTTGATTTTATCGATCAGCAATATCCCTCTTTACATTTTGAATTCGTGATCGAAGAAGAGCCATTGGGTACCGGCGGTGCCATCCGTTTGGCATGCAACAAAACCAAATCTGAGAATGTGGTCGCAACGAATGGAGATACTTTATTCAAAGTAAACCTGGACAAACTTTCTGCGTTACACTTGCAACTGCAATCAGATTGTACACTATCCTTAAAACCTATGCAGAACTTTGAAAGATATGGTGTGGTAGAATTGAATGATCATCAATCAATTTCTTCATTCAAAGAAAAACAATTCTATGAAAATGGTTTGATCAATGGAGGTTTGTATGCTATACATGTACAATCATTTTTACAAAAAAAGCTTGCAGAAAAATTCTCTTTTGAAAAAGATTATTTAGAAAAATATTTTACTGAAGGAAAAATGTACGGCTCGGTACAGGATGAATATTTTATTGACATTGGTATTCCTGAGGATTACAGCAGGGCAAATAAAGAATTAGCATGACTAACCTTACACAAATAGATAAAAGCTGGACCTTATTCTTAGATCGTGATGGCGTGATCAATTACGAAAAAAAGAACGAGTATGTATTGAACTGGGAAGATTTCGTTTTCATGCCGGGTGTAAAAGAAGCATTACAAATATTAAACTCGGCATTTGCTGTTATTGTAATCGTCACCAACCAAAAATGTATTGGGAAAAAACTATTGACAACTGAAGAATTAAAAAATATTCATCAGCAGATGTTGAATGAAATTGAAAAGGCAGGCGGCAGGATCGATCGAATATATTTCTGCCCCGATTTAGAAGACAGTTCCCAAAACCGAAAACCCAATCACGGGATGGCATTGCAGGCTAAAAATGATTTTCCTCAGATAGATCTTACAAAAAGCATCATGGTAGGCAATAAACTGAGCGATATGGAATTTGCCCGAAATGCAGGCATAACAAGTGTTTTCGCTGCAACAACCAATCCGGATACAGCATTTCCCCATTCACTCATAGATATACGTGTGAATAATCTCTTGGAATTCGCGTCTTTAATAAAACCCTAAAATCTGTTTTAATTTTTGTATTCCTGCTTTTTCAGGCATCTGAATTGTAACTTAGATGCAATAAATCTGTATGAAACAATTTCTCATTGTCATTCTTTTATTTGCAAGTTTTTCGGCTAAGTCCCAAACCATTTCTGAAGCGAACAGCAAACGCTTGCAGAAAATGGAAGATTCCATTAAATCCTTTGCCACAGATATCGTAACTGCAGATGAATGGATCGATCGTTTTCGTGCAGATAGTTTTTTCACACGTGGCTTGGTGAGAGCATTGCTGATACCCAATTCTTTTTATTATAATTTCGATTCTCTACCCATTTCAAAATTATTGGCGCCAGACAGTAGTTTTAAAATATTCACCTGGCAGGTAATGAAAGATTTTTCTTATTATCGTCAGCGTGGCGCAATTCAGATGCGAACCGAAGATGGATCTCTGAAACTTTTCCCTCTATTTGATATTTCTGATTTCACCTCCTACCCTAACGACAGCACGCGGGATAATCGTCATTGGATCGGAGCTATCTATTATAAGATCATTTTAAAAAGCTTTAATAATAAAAAATATTACACATTGCTTGGCAGTGATGAGAATGATGAAAAAAGCAATAAAAAATGGATAGAAGTCTTAAGTTTTGATGCAGGTGGTAATCCACAATTTGGCGGGAAATTTTTCAGCTATCCCTTGAATGATGTAACCAAACCAAAACAACCTGTTGCCCGTTTTTGTTTAGAATATAAAAAAGATGCAGGTGTAAGAATGAATTACGATCAGCGTTATGATGCAATTATATTCGATCATCTAACGAGCGAAGGTGATGACCCGAATAATAAATACAGTTTGATCCCTTATGGTGACTATGAAGGTTTCAGATGGGTGAACGGTCTTTGGAAATTTTTGAGCAATCCTTTTGCCAACGTGATCTTCGATGATAAACAAAGTGCATTCCCTGCCCCAATCTTAGACGAGAAAGGAAAAGTAAATGAGAAGAAATTATTAGAACAGTCTAAAAAGAATATGCAAAAATCCCCGAAGGATCAATACTAATTATTCTTTCCTATTTACCGGATTTTGATACTTTGTCATCACCTCTTGCCACAGTTTATCCCGATAAATCAATACTCGGTTCAGGATTTTGTTTTCATGGAATCAGTTTCACTATTTCTTTTTTGCAACTTGGTTGTAGACTATTCTTTTTCTTAACTTCGCCCTCACAAAAGAAATTTCGCAATACTGTTGTTGCAGATTAATATTTATACTCTTTAAAACTAACCATCAATGAAGAATTTTATCTTATTCCTTTGCAGCATTCTGATCAGCATTTCAAGCTTCAGTCAAAAAAATACCTACTTCACTTCAGGCGGTGAAATGATCTTTTCTTTTGCAAATGTTTCCCAAAAAAACGGCAGTGGAAATGATATCATGCGATGGGCTCCCGTTTTTAACTTTCAAAACCTGGTTCATTTTGACATGAATCAAAGTGTTGGATTTTTTACAGGATTAAATTTTCGAAATGTTGGTTATATCATCGATAACTACAAAGCCCCCAATGCAGCAGTCTATAAAAAGAAATTCAGGTCCTATAATCTGGGTATCCCGTTCGGTATAAAAGTGGGCAATCTCAAAAAAACTTATTTCTATGCCGGTTATGAAATTGAATTGCCGGTACTTTATAAAGAAAAAACCTTTGATGGCGGCGATAAAACTGATAAAATAACGGGATGGTTCAGCAATCGTGAAAATCTATTCCAGCATGGATTTTTAGTAGGTGTACAATTCCCTTACGGAATGAATTTAAAATTCAAATATTACCTTAGTGAATTCCATAATGAAAGTTTTACCGATGGTGCAGGCAATAAACCTTATGCAGGCTTAAAAGCTAATCTTTTTTATATTTCACTGGCTAGTTTTCCATTCAGAGATTTTAGGTATAAGGCATCTAAATAAGTTGCATTCATTGTAAAAAAAATACAGATTGCTTGGCATTTCAAGTAATATTCATTTTCTTTAATACAGTAAAGTCCTGAAATAAATGTGAAGTAATGCTTCAACTCATCAGAACAAATTCTGAAAATAAAGATTTCATTGCACTCGTAAAATATCTGGATGCTGATCTCGCTGAAAGAGACGGTGCAGAACATTCTTTCTATTCTCAATTCAATAAAATCGACAGATTGAAATATGTCATTATTGCATTTGCAAATGACAAAGCAATTGGCTGCGGTGCCATCAAAGAATTCAATTTAACTGCAGTGGAAGTAAAGCGTATGTATGTTATTTCCGAGAGTAGAGGAAAAGGGATCGCGACGAAAATGTTGACCGAATTAGAAAGCTGGGCAAAAGAATTATCGTACACCAAATGCGTATTGGAAACAGGTAAAAAACAACCAGAAGCAATTGAACTGTATAAAAAGAACGGATATAATATAATTTCAAACTACGGTCAATATATAGGTATTGAAAACAGTGTTTGTTTTGAAAAAGAATTGAAATAGTCTTCGCAAAATTCTTAATTTACTTTAGCACTCTTTCCCCAAACAATGTAGTTCAAGTACTGAA
>CAIKTE010000168.1 GCA_903830285.1 uncultured Chitinophagaceae bacterium
GCATCACCATAACTGAAGAAACGGTATTTATCTTTAATTGCTTTTTTGTAAGCCTCAATTGCTAAGTCATATCCTGCAAATGCACAGGTCATAATCAGCAAACTTGTTTTAGGTAAATGGAAATTGGTTACCAAAGCATCAGCTACATTGAAGTTATAAGGCGGATGAATAAAATGGTTGGTCCATCCTTCGCTTGGTTTCAATAATTTCTGTGCAGTGAAACTTGTTTCCATGGCACGCATGGTAGTTGTGCCGATGCTGCAGATACGGTGTCCTGTTTGTTTTGCTTTATTTACAATATCGCAAGCTTCCTGTGGAATGCGGTAATATTCTGCATCCATTTTATGTTTGCTCAGGTCTTCCACTTCAATGGGTCTGAATGTTCCCAAACCGGTATGCAGTGTTAATTCCGCAAAACGTATGCCTTGGATCTCGCAACGCTTGATCAATTCTTTGGAAAAATGCAAACCTGCAGTTGGAGCAGCTACTGCGCCTTCATATTTCGCATATACAGTTTGATAACGTTCCTTATCTTCTTCATCGGGTTTGCGCTTGATGTATTTAGGTAATGGGGTCTCACCTAAAAATTCCAGCATCTTTTTGAAGCTTTCATCATCATCATCCCATAAAAAACGAATGGTTCGTCCACGGCTGGTCGTATTATCAATTACTTCAGCTACCAGTTCTTCATTCTCACCAAAATATAATTTATTACCTACACGGATCTTTCTTGCGGGATCAACAATTACATCCCATAAACGGTTGGGCTTATTTAATTCGCGTAATAAGAAGACTTCTATTTTTGCACCAGTTTTTTCCTTGCGGCCATACATTCTTGCCGGAAATACTTTTGTGTTATTTACTACAAACACATCTTTATCGTCGAAATACTCGAGAATATCTTTGAAATGTTTGTTTTCCATATGCCCGGTTTTACGGTCCACTACCATCATTCGGCTGTCTTCTCTTCTTTTGGTAGGGTTTTGGGCAATAAGGTTAAGGGGGAGGTCGAAACGGAACTGTGATAATTTCATGTGTCTGATCCTTTGTTTTAAATGATAGCCACATTCAGGTTGCCGCCGCCTTACGGGGCGACTCGCTTCATGTTACGGCATGAATTTTTTCGAAGTGGGCAAAGGTAAGGGAACAAGGGCAATAAGCCAATTTGAAGCAGCTTTTTGTGATAAATATGGGGAAACCGGCTTTAGAACAGTTGGCATCTGAGGTTGCGACGCATCATGCCAATTGTATCGGCATCCCGATTTTATCGGGACTTGTACAGTATAACTTTATGCGGCAAGTAGCAAATACAGCACAATTTATTCTACCACTTAGAAACATAGGGATGATAGAAAACATAGACATTCCTATCTGCCCTTTTCCTCAACTATGTTCCTATGTGTTTAATTCGCTTTCTTTTATTCTCGGGCAAACAAATAATTTCAAAACTTTCATTTAAAACCTTGAAACTTATTTTGTGCAATGCATATGTGCTTAATAGTTGTGTAAATTTTGACTAATGAGTTCTTTTGTTGCAATGTATTCCCCTAATTTTGTCGCCACAGATTGCATGCCTGTTGCCAACGCTTCATGGCCTCACTGTAAAATTTAATCTATGATTCGTAAACCTTGGTGGAAAATAATTGCATTTGCTCTTTTGATGTATGTCTGCGTAATGGGTTTTTTAATTAAAGTTCCGGCACCCCCGGGTGTTCCGCTGCAACAAAGTATCCGTAATCTTTTCTTTCATGTACCCATGTGGATCAGCATGAATGTTTTATTCTTTGTTTCGGTAGTGTATGCAGTTAAATATTTAAAGAATCCCAATCAGCAATTTGATATCTACTCTTTGGAGTTTGCCCGTACAGGAACTGTTTTTGGTATACTAGGATTAATTACCGGATCTATCTGGGCAAAATATCAATGGGGTGCCTGGTGGAGTGGCGACGCCAAACAAAACGGTGCCGCTATTGCATTGCTCATCTACTTTGCTTATTTTGTTTTACGCGGTTCATTAACAGATGAAGAAAAGCAATCCAGGATTGGCGCAGTTTATAACATCTTTGCATTCTTCATGTTATTTCCGATGATCTGGATCTTGCCTAGATTAACAGAAAGCCTGCATCCGGGCGGACAGGGTAGTGAAGGTAATCCCGGACTGAATCCAAAAGATACAACAACCAGCATGCGAATTGTGATGTACCCTGCATTTATCGGCTGGACCTTGTTAGGCGTTTGGATCACGACTTTAAGAATCAGATTACAAATTTTAAAAGAAAAGAAATTAGCACATGAATAAATTAAAAAGAATTGCAGCAATTATTGCAATGGCAATGATCACTGTTTTTGCAAATGCACAAGATGCAGCTGCAGATGCCACTGATGTAATGAAAACAAATGGAAAGATCTATGTAGTGATGGCAGTAGTGGTTGTAATTGTACTTGGTCTTTTTATTTATCTGATCAATCTAGACAGAAAGATCGCAAAGCTGGAAAAAGAATAACTGTGATGAATGGTGAGTTGTGAATGGTGAATAGATAATTGTATGTTTTGAAAAGTATGATGGTTTTATAACTTGCGATTTACGACTCTCGATTTACGACTCTGGATATACAGCTAACGATTTACGTCACCCAAAAAAGTTTATAACGATTGGCTCCATATTAAAATACCTAAATAAGAAATCTTATGTCAAATCAACAGTACAGTTTTTTTGAAAGTGTAGAAAAAAGTTTTGATAAAGCTGCAAAATTTACCAAGTGGGATAAAGGTTTGCTCGAACAGATCAAAGCATGTAACAGTATTTACAGCATGAAGTTCCCTGTAAAAATGGATGACGGAAGGATCGAAGTGATCGAAGCATACCGCATTCAGCATTCACAACATAAAACACCCTGTAAAGGTGGTATCCGTTTCAGCGATGCTGTGAATCAGGATGAAGTAATGGCATTGGCAAGTCTGATGACTTACAAATGTGCCATTGTAAATGTACCTTTTGGTGGTGCAAAGGGAGGTATAAAAATAAATCCTCGCAATTACAGTACGTATGAACTAGAAAAAATAACCCGTCGTTATACTTCAGAATTGGTCAAGAAAAACTTTATTGGTCCAGGCATTGACGTTCCTGCACCTGATTATGGTACTGGCGAAAGGGAGATGTCTTGGATATTGGATACTTATCAATCATTGATACCTGGAGAAATAGATTCAGCAGGCTGCGTGACAGGAAAACCAATTTCTCAA
>CAIKTE010000169.1 GCA_903830285.1 uncultured Chitinophagaceae bacterium
ATTTAATTACATACAGGCCTCAAAAGGGGGCTTAAAATATGCTGAAGATTTCCATATTAATAGATAAGTTATTCACTATTTTGCCTTTCCGCCCTACTTCCTCTAAAACGGGCCCCGGCTGATTTGTTTTAATAATTCCGGAAAAGGGCGCCGATGATTATCTTCGTTGCTTATTATTTTACTATGAAAGTTGGCATATTAGGCGGCGGACAATTAGGAAGAATGCTCTTACAGGCAGCTGCAAATTATACGGTAGAGACCTATGTGCTGGAGAATGATAAGAATTGTCCCGCTGCGCATTTATGCCATCATTTTGTGAAAGGGGATATCAAAGATTTTAATACGGTATATCAATTCGGGAAAAAACTGGACGCCCTCACCATCGAGATCGAAAGCGTGAATGTAGAGGCATTGGAAAAACTGGAAAGCGAAGGTGTAAAGATCTATCCCAAACCTTCCGCTATCAGGATCATCAAAAACAAGATCAAACAAAAGCTGTTTTATCAATTGCACGAAATACCCAGCTCCGATTTCATTGTTACAAAAAATTTAAAGGATCTGGCAAAACATACCAGCTTCCTACCTGCTGTTCATAAAATAGCCGAAGGCGGTTATGATGGAAAAGGGGTACAGTTGATAACCACTGAAAAGTTGATCAAGAAAGGATTTAATGCTCCTGCCATTTTAGAGAAATTGGTGAATATCAAAAAAGAAATAGCTGTTATTGTAGCAATGAATGATAAAAGAGAAACGGTTGTCTACCCTCCTGCCGAAATGATATTCGATCCTGTTTTGAACTTATTGGATTATCAGATCTCACCCGCAAAGATCCCTCAGAAAATATTCTGGAAAGCTGAAGCCATTGCAAAGAATCTGGTGCAGGAATTACAAAGCCCCGGACTTTTTGCAGTGGAATTATTCGTGGATGAAAATGAGCATATATGGGTCAATGAAACAGCACCACGTGTACATAACAGCGGTCATCATACGATCGAAGCCAACTATTGTAGCCAGTACGATATGTTGTGGCGGATCATGTTGCAATATCCTTTGGGAAACAGCAATGCCATCATGCCCTCAGCCATTGTAAATATACTGGGTGAAGAAGGTTATAGTGGCCCGGCCCAATATCAGGGATTGGATGATGTGCTGCAAATGGAAAATGTTTTTGTGCATCTATATGGCAAAGCAGAGACCAAACCCGGAAGAAAGATGGGACATGTGACCATCCTTCATAAAGATTATGGTGCTCTTGTTCACCAGGCACAAACAGTAAAAGCTATACTGAAAGTAATTGCTTAATAAACTTCTCTATTCTGTTGCTGGTGTTTTTCACCAATAATTAGTATGAACAATTTTATAAATAGAGAGTAATTCACTTAAGCAAATCCTCTTCTTGAAAAATACTTCCCTCTACTAAATTTGAAATTCAGCAAAAAGCAGCTGCTCTAAATGTTATTAATAAAATGGACATCTCAACCTACATAGTGCAATAAAACGCTATTAGATAATATTTAACAATATCAGATTAAACCTAGCATAATAATTGAAATTGTTCAGGCAACATTATGATTTTATAAGGAATCTTATAATTGATTAAACTTTCGATTAACCCTTCATTTACTAATTTTTATGGAAAAGCTATTATTAATTATTAGCATGTTATTGCTAATGGCAGAACTGTGCAAATACCGGATGCACACTGTTTGTTCAAGTATAACCCCTATACTGATCACAAATGCCCGAAATGTGAATGAAGCAAATGATCCTTTTGCTAAAATAGCGAAACCCTTCTTTTATCTCAAACTTATAGTCGCAGTTGTGATCACTCTCCATACATCAATAAATTTCTGATATTCCATTTAAAAAATCGAACAGCATGAAAAAAATAGTAATCATTTGTTTCACAGTATTTATTGTTTATGCATGTAAGCATGAAATTGTTACGACCGGATTTGTACCAACCAATTTGATCTATACGCCAACAAGTGCAACAACACAATTTGGAACTGCAGGCAGTTCTGCTGCACCAACCATAGATAAAGGAAGTACATCCATTACTTATGCCTTAACAAGTATAGGAGTTACAGGTATCAGCATTAATACAGCAACTGGCGTGATCAGCTGGAGTAATATCCTTGCAGCAGGCAGTTATAATATAATAGTAACTGCAGCAAATAATGTAGGCAGTACCACAACCTCATATCTATTGACAATTACTGCAACTCCCTCTGCACCTACAGCGCTTACTTATTCACCAGCAAGCACAACCATTATTAAAGGAACTGCAGGCAATTCTGCAACACCAACAATTACCAATAACGGTGGCAGCATCACCTATAGTTTAACAGGAAACATAGCCGCCGGAGTAACTATCAGCAGCAGCACGGGTGTAATTAGCTGGAGTAATGCAGTTACCGCAGGAACTTATACGCTGAATGTAGCAGCTGCCAACAGCATAGGCAGCACAGCTTCAAGCTATACGTTAACAGTTACAAACACAGCAACTGTAACTGCACCATCAAGTCTTTCCTACAGCCCTGCCAGCAGCAGTATAACACAGGGAACAGCGGGTATTTCTGCCACGCCAACAATCAACAATGGATTGGGAACGATCACTTATAGTTTAACCGGTACCATTCCTGCAGGAATCAGTATCAACAGCAGCACAGGTATCATCAGTTGGAGTACTGCAGTTGCAACAGGCAACTACACGCTTAATATTACTGCAAGCAACAGTGCAGGAAAAACAACTGCAACCTATGCACTCACTGTTACAGCAGCTTCAACAACATCAACAGTAAGTTTTTCTAAAGATATCTTACCGGTATTGTCATCCTCCTGCGGTGGTTGTCATTCATACACCAAAAATTATGCAGGAGTAAGCAGTCATACCACCGGTTGTAATTCAATTCAAAATAAGATCGGTACTACTTATTGTTCGGGAAGCAGAATGCCGCAGGGATCAAGTGCATTGTCAGCAACATTTATTGCCTTATTCAATACATGGATTTCACAAGGACAACTTAATAATTAGAAAATAAATCATACAGCTTTTATAAATAAAACCTATCGCAATGAAAATTATTTGTTTGATCGCTCTCCTCGCATTTTTCTTAACCGGCTGTTATTATGATAAGGCCGAATTAACTTATCCAGCTAACATTTCTGCTACTTGCGATACTACTGCAGTAAAATATAGTGTGGATATTCTTTCCATCATGAGTGCAAATTGTTATTCATGTCATAGCGGTACTGCAGTTTCAGGAGGCGGGATCATATTAGACACTTATACTGGACTGAAAGCTTTCGCAAATAATGGCCAATTATTAAATTCTGTTTTGCAAAATGGAAATGTTCCTGCAATGCCATTAGGAGGTTCGATCCTTTCTTCCTGTGATCAAAATAAAATAAGAGCATGGATCAATAATGGAACACCTAACAATTAAAATAAACAACATGAAAAAAATCCTTTTCAGCTTTATGATGATCGCTATTGGAATGACAATGGCTAATGCACAAAAATTGTACAGCACTAAAACCGGTCAGCTGAAATTCAATGCCACGGGCGGTGTTGAAGCAATTGCAGCAACCAACAACCAAGTGGATAGTAAGTTGGTTGACAAAACAGGACAAATTGTTTTCAGTGTTCTGATCAAGGGTTTCAAATTTGATAACCAGTTGATGGAAGATCATTTCAATGAGAATTATTTAGAGAGTACTAAATTCCCGAAAGCAGATTTTAAAGGATTCATCAGCAATGCCAATACGATCGACTTTACAAAAGATGCTAAGCATAGTGTGACTGTTGACGGAACATTAACCATTCATGGCGTTTCCCAAAAAGTTTCCATTCCCGGTTCATTAACGATCTCCAATGGCAAGGTTTCCATCAACGGCACATTCAAAATAAAAATAAAAGAATACGGCATCACCGGATTATATATTGGCGATAAGATAGCAGCTGAATCAGAGATCACGCTGAATTGCAAATATGATTAACCTTTTTATTGTAAATAAGTATAACTATTATAACATGCATTCAATAAAAAAAGCACTCACCTCAACAATCATCGTTCTAAATATTCTGTTGGCGGTTACGCATGTATCAGCTCAGGAGATCGATCTTTTTAAAATGCAGGATGCACAGGATAAAAAAGAAGCCAAAGAAAAAACAGATCTTGTTACAGCCACTTTCAAAACAACAAGATTGATCAATGGTCAGTCCATAGAAAATGTAGGGCGCGGCATATTGGATGTTAAAATATCGCATCGTTTTGGGCCTGTCAATTCAGGAGGATATAATTTATTTGGATTAGACAATGCCTCTACCCGTTTTGGAGTTGATTATGGTATTACCAACAGGTTAATGGTGGGTGTAGGAAGAAGTTCTAATGAAAAACTGTTTGATGGCTTTTTGAAATACAGGATACTGCGTCAATCTACCGGCAAAAGATATATGCCGATATCTATAAGTTATTCAGGTTCTGTTAATTTGAATACTTTACAAGATCCTGTAAATCCCAATAAATGGTATTCCGATCGCCTGACTTTTTCTCATCAGTTACTCATCGCCAGCAAACTGAATGATTATACTTCCATTCAATTCATGCCAACCCTGATCCATTATAACAGTGTTCCGCTGGTATCTGATCCTAATGATCTGTATGCTGTGGGTATTGGTATGAGGCAAAGAATTTCAAAACGAGTGAATCTTACTGCTGAATATTATTACCAGATCAACCCATTTCAAGGAACATCTAATGCTTTATCATTCGGAGTAGATGTTGAAACAGGCGGGCACGTTTTTCAGTTTGTGTTTTCCAACTCTTTGGGCATGACCGACAGAAGTCTGATCACACAAACTACCGGAACATGGAAAAACGGTGATATTCATTTTGGCTTCAATATTGCCAGGGTATTCACAATCGTGAAAAAGAAAGAGATCAAATTGTAGACGAACAAGTTTTTCTAATGTATAAACTACACTTCTCATGAACATGAAAAAGAAGATCATTTTAACTGCTGCCACTGTTTTTGTTTTAACTATAATTAGCGCATGGTTCTTTATCTTTTATAAACCAACACATTTTAAAAGAGATGTAGCTGATGAAAAAGGCATCGTAACAACTGCAAAAGAAATAGTAAAGGAATTTCAAAGCAATGAAGCAGCTTCCAATGCCAAATATGTAAATAAAGCAGTGGAAATATCAGGAGAAGTTCTTGAGGCAAAAAAAGATCAAACAGGCAATACCATATTAGTGCTTAAAAGTGATGATGCTTTATCGAATGTATTCGTAACATTGAAAGCAGCAGATCAAATAGCTTCTGTAGGATCTTCCATTACCATAAAAGGAATATGTACAGGCTTTCTAAGTGATGTGGTTATCATTGATGCCATATTCGTCAAATGATTTCGCAGATAATTATAATTATCCCTTAAGCATCTTGCTGAATATATGTAGATTCACAAAAATTCCAGTCACACTTTTAATAATAGAATGAGCAAAATATTATTATCCTTTCTTTTTGCATTCCTTTTCAGCACGAATATGTACTCGCAGAATTGGGATATCAATCTGCTCCAGAAGATCAACCCTGAAAACCCCAATTCATCTTTTTGGCTAACAATGAGCAATTCTGCCTATCCTATAACGATTGGCGTACAAGGTGGTTTTATGGTATCGGATTACTTTAAATCAGACAGTACACGTGGAAGGATCCCATGGCATATAGCAGAAAAATTGTTTGTTCTTGTTGTAACGGAAGCTATGAAATATGCTATCAATAGACCAAGACCTTATATAACTTATCCCGGACTGGTACACCCTTATGATAATAGTGAGACCGGTTTATCTTTCCCCTCAGCACATACATCTCTTGCGTTTAATACAGCAGCCACCTTAAGTATCCGATTGCATAAATGGTATATCACCGTACCTGCTTATTTGTGGGCATCAGGTGTAGGTTATTCCAGATTATATCTGGGAGAGCATTATCCGAGTGATGTAATCGCAGGAGCCGTACTTGGAATAGGCAGTGCTTATTTTACCGATTGGATCGACAGAAAATTATATCCCAGGAAATTCAAGAAAAAACAAGGATCAGCATTGAATGATCATCTCTAAAATTTCAGATTTCGCCTTACCGCCTTTGTTGGTGTTTTTCACCAACAATCAGGAGTTCAAAGTAAAAACTTCCATTTTCGAATTTCCCTTCCGCCTTTGTTGGTGTTTCTCACCAACAAACAGGAGCCAAAGTAAAGCTTCCATTTCCGAATTCCGCCTTTGTTGGTGTTTTTCACCAGCAAACAGGAGCCAAAGTAAAGCTTCCATTTCCGAATTTTTCTGTTCAACATATTCTAATCGATAAACAGAATATAAATTTAGTCTGTATTAATAACTAATTTTAGATACAAAACCCCCGCAATCTTGAGATACTTATTATTGTACATTTCAATGCTGGGCTTTATCAATATATCTGCACAGCCAATAATAAATTCGTTCGGCCCTGCAAACGGTCCGATAGGTATCTCAGTTACTATTACAGGCAGCAGTTTTAATGCAATAACAACTAATAATATTGTGATCTTCGGCGCAACAAAAGCAA
>CAIKTE010000170.1 GCA_903830285.1 uncultured Chitinophagaceae bacterium
GAAACTATAATTTTGGATGTGTACCTCCAGTTGTAACTCCTTTACCGGAATCTGGTTTAGCAGGCATTGTATCCTTCATAGCAGGCATTGTATCTTTTTTGGTGGTGTCTACAGCAGGTGCAGCAGTTTCTGTTTTTGTTTCTCCACCGCCGCAGCTATGAAGCATGGTTACTGTTGCAAAAAGCATACAGCCAAAGGCAATAATTTTTAAACCTTTCATCAATGTGATTTGTTGTTTCATGTGTTTAATTTAATAGTTAGTAATTGGTTGTTTGAACAAAATAAACAATAGAATTGAAAAAATGAAATTTAGGTTCAGATTAAAAATCCCATTTAATTCACATCCATTTCTTTCCTTCCGCTTTCATTTCCTGAACGGTCAACAGCAGTTACGGCTATCTTGTTTATCACCGTAGGTGCTTTCTCGGTTCCTCCCACGAGTTTTAGTGCTATACTGCGGTCGTTACGATTACAGATCTTACTGTTCCATACACTGCCTTGTCTGTAATAAATGACCCATCTGAATACATCCGCTTCGTTTGGATGAGCCCAGGAAACCTGCAAACTGTCTGCAGATTTTTTTATACTGAAACCGGGTGTATCAGGTGCGATATTGTCTAACCATGGACTTGCAGGTACCAATGCAGCATCTTTATAAACTGTTTCATCCATTGCCTTGGTGAGATTAGTGTTTTTTATATCTGATGATATACTCCAATGCACATCTCCCTTACTATTGGGTAGCATGCCTCTGGTGATCATGATCTGATTCAATGTTTCATCTACTGTTCTTGCACTGGTGTCGCGGCCGACAGAAATACCCGGCCATAAATGTCTTTGCTTTGTATTCTCGGATGACCACCATTGCAGCAATGCAGGAAAACTTAGATTAGGTCGTTTAATGGCCCAATACAATTGCGGTGAAAAATAATCCAACCACCCTTCATTCAACCAAAGCTTTGCATCGGCATATAAAACATCGTATTGATCAAATCCGGTAACAACAGATTCGGGATAACCCGGCCGCCATATTCCAAAAGGAGAAATGCCCAGTTTTACGGTAGGCTTGGTTGCTTTCATTTCTTTGTAAATACGTTGGATCAGATCATTTACACTTTTACGGCGCCAGTCACCACGTGATAATGTACCGCCATCATGCTGATATTTTGTCCAACTAATGCTGTCAGGAAAATCTTCTTTTTGATTATACTCGGGATAAGGATAAAAATAATCATCGAAATGAACACCGTCAATATCATAGCGTTTCACTAAGTCGATCACCACATTGGTTGTGATATCCTGTACTGCTTTTTGCGAAGGATCCATCCACCAATAACCATCTTTTAAATAAACTACCAGGTTTGGATTAGTTTTTACGATGGAACGATCACTGATATTACCGCCTTTGGGATGATAGGCACGATAGGGATTTAACCATACATGCAATTCTATTCCACGATCATGTGCTTCTTTAACCCAGAATTCCAATGGGTCATAATATGGATCGGGAGCCTTGCCCTGTTCACCCGTTAAATAATAGCTCCAGGGCTCCAGATCACTTTTATACAAGGCATCAGCCTGTGGTCTTACCTGCAGGATGGCTGCATTGAAATTATGTTTCTGCAGATAATCGAGTAATACGATGGCTTCAGCTTTTTGATCTGCCGTACTCAGTCCCGGTTTACTGGGCCAGTTGATATTGGCAACCGTAGCGATCCAGGCTGCACGAAATTCACGCATTACTTTTGGAACAGCAGGTATGGGCTTAGTAACAGCTGTTTCTGTTGTTGTTTTTTTTGTTGTACTGCAAGAGTTAAATAAGTATCCTGTACAAATGATGAGGATGCTGAAAAATATTTTCTTGATCATGATGGGAGAGTTTATACTAAGTGATTCATAAAATTAGTGAAAATTGATCTCGACAGGAACAAGTTTCAAAACACAAATGTTCTGATGTGAAGACTATTCTTTGATCCCGCAGGGCAATGTCATTAAGTTAACGATTGTCACTCTGAGGTTCTCGAAGAGTGATTAATGATTGTTCATTATAAAATCATGCCCGCCTGAATGACAAAGTCGGGCAGGGTTTGAGTGCCCCGTCCGAACGGATGTTCATCCGGGCTGGCTCACCATGACATCATAGTCCTTAACTTAATGACATTGCCCGCAGGTATTATAAATGAAAAGCATTACAGAAAGCATGCTTTGTTCGACCCCGAAGAGGTCCTTGTTTTTTTCATAAATATCTTAATTACATAATATAAAAAATGGTATCTTGTGTTAGATTTGTAGGTGTAGTTTTTATAGCTGCATTTAGCTTCATTTTCCTTCCGGTTTCATTCCTATCATAGTCTTACATAGTCCACGGATAGTCCAGGGATAGTCCAC
>CAIKTE010000171.1 GCA_903830285.1 uncultured Chitinophagaceae bacterium
AGTCTGCTTATGGTGGTATTACTGCAGCTTTGCCTGAATTGTATGCAGAAGCAAGGCATGTATTAGGTACCCCATGGAATATATGGATCGGCGCTAAAAAATTTCGGGGAGATGATATACATATAGCCGATCATTATTTCTTTGATGATCATTCAACCCAGGGATTTGGCGGCAGTTATAAAAATAGTTCTTTCGGCATTTTATTTCCGGGTGCAGTAGATACAAGCAGTTCGGTTCCTCCCTATTTTTATTTGAATATCGTAGATGGAACCCCACGTATTGGATTGAGAGGAAGAACAGTTCTGGTACTTGAACAAACTTTCCCTTTAAAAGATAAACAGCAATCCATTAAGCTCTTGGCAGAGTTTCATAAATTGTCAAATGCAACCGTAGCAGATACTTCCACTAAATACAATTATCCTTCAGATATTGGTTGGGTGATCGGTGCAAAACATGTTGTCAATATCAACACCCCTAAGCCTGGTTCATTTAATCAGTTTGCCATTCGTTATGGTAAGGGAATAGCGAATGGTGATGATGGTGGTAATTCATTGACA
Source organism: uncultured Chitinophagaceae bacterium (assembly GCA_903830285.1). Lineage (GTDB taxonomy): Bacteria > Bacteroidota > Bacteroidia > Chitinophagales > Chitinophagaceae > CAIQDX01. The sequence continues at coordinate 558 of CAIKTE010000171.1, forward strand.
TGGCTTACCTATGGTGCACCCAATATGAACAGTAAAAAGTTCACCGGCGCTTATTGCTTTTCATTGGTGGAACATCTGATGCTGAACCTAAGTAATAAATTCAGTATAAATGCATATGGTATCTATACAAAAAATAAAGGCGGATCAGACAGTAGCAATAAATCACCCGATTATTTTGGCAGGCAATTATTCAATAACAAAACAGATATTGCTTTAGGTGCAAGAGCATTCTATTATCTGAACGATCATTTTGTATTGATGAGCGAACTACATCATGCCATCAGAAAAGACGGAACTCAGGACCCAGCTGGAATGACAAAATTATCTATCGTACCAACTTATGTTCCTTCGGGTAAAAGAGACCCATGGGCACGTCCGCAATTCCGATTCATTTATAGTATTGCCCATTATAATCAGTTTGCCTCAAATAATATGTACAGCCCTTTTCTGCAGGAAGTGGGTAAAAAAAGCTGGGTACATTATTTTGGCGTAAGGGTAGAATGGTGGATCTATTAATTCGCTATTATGAGAGTTAGCGCAGCACTCTCCGGATCAAGTATAAGAATGAATAAAATTCGTCCATGAATCCGGTTGATGAAAACACCAAACCGGGGCTTGCCTATTATTTAACTTCAAAAAGAAGAACAACAAAAACCTTCAAAGAATACGGTTATTGAAAACCTGCTTTTGTCGGCAGACACATAACCGTGGCATAACATCCAACATAGCTCCTGACAATATTACTACCGAAACTCGCGATTCACGACTCACGACTAATGACTCCAGACTAACGACCCCCGACTCCCTACTTTTCCTCTTCCTTCTTTACACGCACTGTAAAACTCGGCGGCACATAATCGTCTTTTAAATATTGTGAGGGGATACTGGTCATATTGCCATCTCGCTGGTATCTGTAATGCGGTGACAGGATCTCAATGCCTCTTTCATTACACACATCCTGAATGTTTTGATGCAGTAAAGAATAG
>CAIKTE010000172.1 GCA_903830285.1 uncultured Chitinophagaceae bacterium
AGATAAAAATTATTATTACTCGTGGTAATTGCCGAAGGTGAAGCTGTATTTAATGTGCCGGTAACGGATAAAGTAACTGTACTTGGTTTGTTAGCATTATTTATTGATGAAGCAGTAACATTATAATTTGGAAAATCGGAGTTGATACCTTCTCCGCTAATACCCCTTATAAATAAAGCGATACCATTTGACAAAGGCCAAATTGTGCTGGCATCGGTTATTCCGGACCAACTATTTGAATTTGGATCATATGTTTTTGCTGAAGGGTTAGCATAAGTAATATCGATGGGTGTGGTGCTATTATTTGCCAGATCATAATAACTTACTGCTGAGAGTAAGGGTTGTCCAAGCAATCGCCAACCCCTTTGTTGTTGCGATACATATCTTTGAACAGTTACATTAGTCGCACCGGTTAATACAGTAGATATGTCTGTTATTAAAGAGGCATCCTGATAACCCGCAATGCCATTTGATGCAGATGCAACAACTGTTTTGGTAGCTTTCAGGTCTACTGTACTGCCTGCTAGATCCAGAATAGATCCGGCTTTTAAAAGAACAGACACATTTACATCACTTAATAGCAATTGATGGCTGCCTATTTTGAATTTACCCCCCGATGATATTACCAAACTATCATAAACAGTGATATCACCGCTCGCTATATTAGTACCGGTAGAATTAGTAAACTTCAAAATCCCATATCCGCCAGGGGGAATCGCCTGTCCTCCTGTTGTATAATTGATAGTTGATGTTTTATATAAAGAACCTACTGTGCTGATACTGCCTGCTACGTTTACAGTATTACTTCCTGACTGCGCTGCAGTAATATTTATTTTACCGGAAAGGTTTTTAGAGAAAGGCACCGTCAATACAACAGAAGCCATATCAGTTGAGCCAAGCACAAGTTCAGAACCACTGCCTAAAACAACATTGCTGCTAAGGTTGGCATTTGCCTGTACATAGAACATTGTACCGGTTAAAGAAAGTGACGATGGATGAGTTCCTGATCCATCTACATTACTGCTCCAATTGCTTAGCGTATTAAAATCGCTATCACTACTTCCTGCTGTAAAATAGAAACGTGGGCCATAAATAATTTGCAAAGAAAATCGGCCATTACCCTGCGATGCTGCATTAGAAGTTATTGCAAAAGAGTATGCAGTCCCGCTAATTAAGGCAGTTGAAGTTGATAGATAACTATCTATTAAATTCACTTGCATATTACTAGGAAAACTAAAAATGTCTGCCCGAATAGTAAAGTTGTCTAAGATATTGGATGCTATTCCCAAAGCAATCGTTTGACTATTATTGGAACGCTCATCAATGGATAGATCGTTATTATCAGAACTGATACTGTAAAAACTAAGATTGACATTAAAAAATTTAAAGAAGTCATTGTTATCTGTGCTGGCAGGCGTACCGGCAGCATTAAACAAAATAGTTGTTTGATCGTAAACTGTCGAAGTTGAATTTCTTATGATGCTCAACTTTAGTTCATCAAAAGAGATAGGTGGTGCATAGAGATACCTGTTGTTTTCCCTTACATTTTTGCCTGCATATGTAGCGATACAAACGAATGTCAGGACTAAATAACTGAAGATTTTTTTGCCATTTTGTACATTCATTTG
>CAIKTE010000173.1 GCA_903830285.1 uncultured Chitinophagaceae bacterium
TGGTCGCTGACCAACAGGCTTAGGTCCGAAGAATCACAATCTTAGAAAATAAAACTATTCTCGCAGCGCCGCCGCGTCCGCCGCGAGAAAACCCTTCGAATTCTTTTCCGCCTTTGTTGGTGTTTTCCACCAACAAATGATCCAACCGATTTTGAAAAAAATATTGTCTCCCCCCACCGCGTACGCCGCGAGAAAAAATCCTTGCATGAAAGAAAAGATCTTCCTACTGTAAGACAATTTGACAAAAAACCTCCCTAAAAAGCACAAAACATCCCCAATTATATAAGAAGTATATAAGCCTTATACTAGGCTTATGTTAGGCTTATATAAGGCTTAAGCGCCAAACTGACACAGTACTCTGTGGGATACTATTCTAATTAACTGAAAGGGGTTTACGAGAACGACTGCAATGGCCGATAGATCGGCTGGAAAGGATCGTTCAACAGCCCTCTTGGTGCAGAGCAATATTATCATTTCATTTTGCAAAGCACAGTTTCTTTAGCTCAGCAATTACTTACATTTACAATCAAGAAAATTATTGTTAATGAAGTACAGATTTCTACTTTTTGCCGGTTTGTTTTTTTCGATTTCATTGTTGGCTCAAGCAGTCAAAAAACCGGTTACTACGCCTGTAAAAAATATTTCGATCAGTTTAACCCCGCTCAAAAATTGCAAAGTGTACCTGGGCTCATATTACGGCAAAGGAAGGGTCTTGGTTGATTCTGCCCAGCTGAACGACAAGAGCGTAGGTGCGTTTAAAGGCGCTACCAAATTGCCCGGCGGTATTTATTTTATCGTTTCTCCGCAATACACAGTTCAGTTTGAATTACTGATCGGAAACCAACAGCAATTCAGCATTACAGGCGATACTGCTCAGAAAGATAATCCTGTTATCAAAGGGTCTCCAGATAACGATCTGTTCAAAGAATATTCTACAGTAACGATCGAAAAAGGAAAGGCATTGATGAATCTGAACCAACAAATGGCAACTGCTAAAACAAAAGAAGATTCTGCAAAACTCAGAAATGAGATCGTTCGTTTAAATAAAGAATTACAGAACTACCGGGAAGATATCATCAAAAAACATCCCTCTTCTTTATTGACAACTTTGCTGACTGCGATGAAGAGGCCCGAAGTTCCTGCTATTCCAATCGTGAAAGGGAAAGCAGATTCTACTTATCCTTATCGTTTTGTAAAAGATCATTTCTGGGATGATGTTGCTTTTAATGACGACCGTTTATTACGCACCCCTTTCTTTGAACCCAAGCTCGATGATTATTTTAAGTATTATGTTTCGCCCGAACCCGATTCCATCGTAAAAGAAGTGAAGTATATTTTATTGTCGGCAAGAACCGGAAAAGAAATGTATCCGTATCTGCTGACCAAGTTCACAAATAAATATATGAACCCGGAATATATGGGCCAGGATAAAGTATTCCTGTATCTATTTGATAATTTTTATTCCAAAGGAGATACCACTTTTCTTAATGCCGCATCACGGAAGACCATCTTTGAAAGGGCATACAGTATGATGGCCAATCAACTCGGCAATCCTGCACCCTTATTGAATTTGAGAGATACTACCGAAAAAGTGATTTCTTTATACGGCATTCAGTCACCACTCACCCTGGTTGTTTTCTGGGATCCAACCTGCAGTCATTGTAAAGAAGAGATCCCAAGGATCGATTCGATGTACAGAGCAAAATGGAAATCACTGGGCCTGAGTATTTATGCAGTGAATACGGCAGAAAAAACAATGGATGAATTAAAAAAGTTCGTGACTGAAAAACATTTGAGCGCAGACTGGATACACGTGTATCAACCTAAAGCCGAGCGGGATGCAGAACAGGCAGCAGGTCAGCCCAACTTCAGACAATTATATGATGTGTTTAAAACACCCACTTTGTATTTGCTGGATGAAAAGAAAAATATCATTGCCAAACAATTAAGTATTGAACAGTTTGATGACCTGATCATTGCCAAACTGAAGAAACAAAACAGTGCCAAATAAAGATGCATGTACGAAAGTCGATACTGTTTGCCATATGCACTTTAATGCAATCAGCATTGCTTGCTCAAACCTTATTCACATTCGGAAATAAAGCTGCAAGTAAACAGGAGTTCATTCGTTCTTTTAACAGATCCCCGGTTCAGGAAAATGATAGAAATAAAGCCCTGAAAGAATATCTACCATTATACATCAACTATAAACTGAAAGTACAGGCCGGCTATGATGAGCAATTGAATAAGGACAATTCTTTTCAGCTGGAAGCCGGGAATTTTAAAAAACAATTGGCTGATAATTTTATCAATGAAGAAGCGAACGAAAAACATTTGATACAGGAAGCTTTTGAAAGGAGTAAAAAAGATATTGAAGTTCACCAGATATTCATTGCATTTGGAAAAGACACAACAGTTGCATTCAAACAAATTCAATTTGCTTATCAACAACTGAAAACAGGAAAATCATTTGATGAATTGGTTGAAAAATATGCACATGATGAAGAAACAAAAATGAACAAGGGCAATATTGGCTTCATCACTGTTTTCAATTTGCCTTACGAAATAGAAAATATCATGTATGGCTTAGCGCCTCATCAATTCTCTACCCCTTATAAAAGTAAATACGGCTATCATATTTTCAAAAATGTTCAACAAAGACCTGCCGCCGGAAAAAGAAAAGTGGAACAGATCTTATTGGCATTTACCCCAAATAGCAGTCAGATAGAAAAAACTAAAACAGCACGTTTGGCAGACAGCCTACACCAATTGATTCAATCGGGGCAATCATTTGAACAGTTGGCAAGACAATTTAATACAGATAATGCTTTAGCCGTAAAAAATGGTCTATTGCCAGAAATAGGAGTGGGAGAATATGCAGTTGAATTTGAAGATCAGGTTTTTACATTGAAGAATCCCAATGATATCTCCAAGCCATTTGCAACAAACTATGGCTATCATATTGTGAAACTTCTCGAGAAGATAGCGATAACAAAAACAGTCGATGCAAAAATTAAAACTGCAGTGGAAAACAGTGACAGACTTGCCTATTCAAAACAGCAACTCATCAAAAAGTGGATGATCAAGACGGGATATAAGAAAGGGATTTATGATGAAAAAGAATTGCAGTTTTATATTGACAGCGCTGTCTATAAAAAACAAATCTCTGCAAATCAAAAATTGAGAGATACAAGTCTTTTATTTTCTTTCTTAAAACAAAGTTTTACAGTAAGTGAATTTGTGAAATTTGTAAAGATCAAAAACATTGTATCCCCTGCTTCGCAATTACTAAAAGAATTTACGGAGAATTCCTGTACGGCTTATTACAGTGCACATCTTGAAGAATACAATAATGAATTTAAACAACAGCTATCTGAATTTAATGATGCCAATGTTTTATTTGCCGCAATGGATAAACATGTTTGGAGTAAGGCTTCTGAAGATTCTGCCGGTTTGAAAAATTATTATGATGCTCATCAAAAAAAATATTTGTGGCAGCCAAGTATTGCTGCATTGGTGATTACGGCAAAGAATAAGAGCATGATCAGTGAAGTGGCAGAGAGAATTAAACAAAGACCTGCCGACTGGAAAAGCATTGCCAGCAGTTACGGAGAATCAGTAATTGGTGATAGTGGCAGATATGAACTTGAACATCTGCCTGTTCAGCAAAAAGTAATAATGGAAAAAGGATTTATATCAACTCCTGAAAAAGCGGTGAAAGAAGAGTCCTATAGTTTTATCTATGTAACAGGTGTTTTTTCAAATGTTTCACAAAGAAGTTTGGAAGAATCACGCGGAATGGTTATGAATGATTATCAAAAACTGGTGGAAGAAAAATGGATAGATAAACTAAAGAAAAAATATCCCGTAACGGTTAATAATGAAATTTGGAAAACCATACAATAAAAAAGAGCAACTCATTGAATTGCTCTTCCTAAATATTCTTCTTTATAGAACCTCTTTCACCACATTCCAGATGATCTTCGGTTTTCCTAGTGTGTAATAATGTAATACTGGCACACCGAAATCCTTTAACTCTTTGCTTTGCTGGATCAGCCATTTCGTTCCCACTGTTTCAACATCTGCATCCGTTTTGCATTTCAGCACTTCGTTAGAAAGTTCAGTCGGAATATCTACATGAAAGATCCTTGGTAAAACAGATAATTGTTTTTTAGTAGTGATAGGTTTCAGTCCCGGAATGATAGGAACGGTAATGCCCATATCACGACAACTTTTTACAAAATCAAAGAATTTCTGATTATCAAAAAACATTTGTGTCATGATATACTCGGCTCCTGCATCTACTTTCTCTTTCATTCTTGCCAGGTCGATCTCCAGATTGGGTGCTTCAAAATGTTTTTCAGGATAACCCGCAACACCCATGCAGAAGTTTGTCTTGCTTCCGTTTTGGATATCTTTATCAACATAGACACCATTATTCAAACTAGATACCTGTTTCAACAGGTCGATCGCAAAGAAGTTACCATCTTTTTCCGGTTCGAAAGATGCTTCATTTTTAGCAGCATCGCCCCGCAGCACCAATACATTATCAATACCCAAAAAATTAAGATCGATCAATGCATCTTCCGTTTCGCGCTTGGTAAACCCTCCGCAGATCAGATGCGGAACCGCATCGATCTTATAATGGTTCATGATGGCAGCACAAATACCAACGGTACCAGGACGTTTGCGTACATCTATTTTTTCAAAAGTGCCATCTGCCTTTTTCTTGAACATGGTTTCGCTTCTGTGATACGTAACATTGATCCAGGATGGCTTAAATTCCATCAACGGGTCTAAATGATCATACAAAGAAGTTATCGTTTTTCCTTTTAAGGGTGGTAAAACTTCAAAGGAAACCAATGTGTTTTTTGCTTGCGCGATATGTTCTGTTACTTTCATGTTCCAAAAATTATTGCAATATACATACTGTACTTTTAACTCAAGTATTTGTTAAGATAAAAACCTATGTATCAGCGCAACTGCATAAACTCTATTTTTGCAAAAACATTATCCATTGGATATAACAATACATACCAAAGAGCTCGTTAAAAGTTACAAGGGCAGGACCGTTGTAAACAAAGTAAGTGTGGATGTAAAGCAGGGAGAGATCGTTGGTTTACTGGGTCCCAACGGAGCCGGAAAAACAACAACCTTCTATATGGTGGTTGGATTAATCAAGCCTGATGAAGGAACCGTTTTTCTGAACGACCAGGATATCACTAAACTTCCCATGTATAAAAGAGCACAAATGGGTATCGGTTATTTACCACAGGAAGCCAGTGTTTTCAGAAAACTAAGTGTGGAAGACAATATTCTGGCTGTATTGGAAATGACTAAATTAACCAAGCAGGAAAGGCTGGATAAGCTCGAGAAACTATTGGATGAGTTTAACCTGCATCATGTTAGAAAAAACAATGGTGACAGTTTAAGTGGTGGTGAAAGAAGAAGAACAGAAATAGCCCGGGCATTGGCTGTTGATCCTAAATTCATTTTATTGGATGAACCTTTTGCCGGCGTTGATCCCATTGCTGTAGAAGATATTCAAAGCGTTGTTGCCAAATTGAAATATAAGAATATTGGTATACTCATCACTGATCATAATGTAAATGAAACATTATCTATTTGCGACCGTGCATATTTATTGATCGAAGGAAAAATATTCAAACACGGTACAGCAGAACAATTGGCAGATGATGAAAAAGTGCGCCGTTTATACCTCGGCACCAACTTCGAATTGAAACGCAAAGATTGGATCATCGACATGGAAAGAGATAATGCAATGCTCCGAGATATGGATGCAACACAAAATATAGAAGAATAATCCTTTTTATTCTCCCCTGCATTGCTTATTTTGCTGATATTCCCCAATGAAACTGCTAAGCCCCGCAATATCAAGATTGGCCCGTTTGCGTTATTGGCGCATTGAGCAATGGAAATTAAATCCTGTTGCCACACAGCGTGAAGTCTTACAGGATCTGGTCACACATGGGCAATACACAGAGATTGGCAGAAAATACGGGATGACCAGATTATTCTCCATCCGTGATTTTAAAAAAGCAGTCCCCATTCATGAATACGATGATATCAAGCCTTACATCGAAAGATTAATGAAGGGCGAACAAAATTTATTGTGGGATACACCTGTTTCCTGGTTCGCAAAAAGCAGCGGAACCACCAATGACAAAAGCAAATTCATACCCATCACAGAAGAAAGTTTACAGGATTGCCATTATCAGGCAGTAAAAGATGTACTGACGATGTATTATAATTTTAATACTGAAAGCGATCTGTTAACCGGAAAAGGTTTGGTCATCGGCGGCAGTCACCAAATCAGCAGCATCAATGAAGAAACGCATTATGGTGATCTAAGTGCAGTTCTTTTGCAAAACACACCCATCTGGGCAAATTGGATCCGCACTCCTGAATTATCGATCGCTTTGATGGATGAATGGGAAGATAAGATCGAACAACTCGCTATTTCAACGATCGCTGAAAATGTAACCTCCATATCCGGTGTGCCTACCTGGACCCTTGTTTTGATCAAAAGAATTTTGGAAATAACTGGCAAACAAACACTTGCTGAAGTATGGCCAAACTTTGAATTGTATTTGCACGGTGGTGTTTCATTCACCCCTTATCGGGAACAGTTTAAAAAATTGATCGGTAAGGATATCTATTATCTCGATCTCTACAATGCCAGTGAAGGATTTTTTGCAGCACAGGACAATCCGAATGAAGAAGGAATGTTGCTGTTTTTAGATTATGGTATCTTTTATGAGTTCATGCCTGTGGAAGAATATGGCAAAAAAGAACCGCATACCATTGGTTTAGATAAAGTGGAGCTGAATAAAAATTATGCATTGATCATTTCTACCAATGGAGGTTTGTGGAGATATTTAGTAGGTGATACTGTTCAATTCACATCACTTCACCCATTTAAGATCAAAGTAAGCGGAAGATTGAAACATTATATTAATGCATTTGGAGAAGAGATAATTGTTGACAACAGTGATAAAGCGATTGCGATCGCCAGTGAAAAAACAAATGCCATTGTAAATGATTATACGGCAGCTCCTATTTATTTCAGCGACAATAGCAACGGTGCACATGAATGGCTGATCGAGTTTGATAAAGAACCTGAAAACATTCAGAATTTTACTTTTGAATTAGATTGTGCATTAAAAAACGTGAACAGCGACTACGAAGCAAAAAGATATAAGGACATTGCATTAAGGATGCCTTTGGTGAAAGCTTTAAAAAAAGGAATATTTACCGAGTGGCTTCGTCGGAAAGGTAAACTGGGCGGGCAAAACAAAATCCCGCGCCTTAGTAACGACAGGAAATATGTGGACGAATTGTTGCTGATCTGATTTGCTTATTACAAAACCATTTCTTCTTCCCTCAACGAAATAAAATATCCAACGATCAGTAAACTTACAAATGAAGATGTGTAAAACAGGTAAAGATAAGGCACATCAATAAACGAATAAAAAACTACCAGCGAAATTTTAAATGTTGCCAAAGAAATATTCCTGATCGGATAATTTTTTTTGTCTCTTAGCCAAATTGCCAAGCCTGTAAATACTAAAGGAAGAACAAAAGAAAGAATGATCAATAGATCGTGTTGTAAAGCAATTCTTCCAGCTCCAAAAAATTTAGCAAACCCCAAACTGCTTGAAAATACAATAGGCGCATCGTGCCATACTCTTGTTGCAAAATCGATATAACGATCCGGAAGCGATAATAAGTTAATGAAGGGTCCCCATCCAAAAGGAATGATCATCAATACTAAAAAGCAAACGATCCCTGTAATAATTAATTTGATCAGATCTGAAAACCTTTTTTTATACATCAACATCAAACCATAAGGGATCAGCCATCCAATAAAAGCATAGCGGCTTAATCCGCATAAAGCGATACAGATGGCTATCAACCAAATATTACCATTCAATAAAGCAAGCGTCAGCAAAACGTAATAAAAGATAACAATCCCTTCTTCTGTATAAGGAACCAGCCCGTGTGCTTCGGAAGTCGACATCCACCAAAAAAGTAAAAAAGCACAGAGCAGGATAAATGGAGATACTTTTTTTTGATGTGATGGATGAAATACAAAAACAAACAGAGTGAAGACCAGCATGAGGCAGATCGTTGTAATCCAACGCAGATCGAAGTTTCCGCCTACCGCAACAGTAAATGGCATCCACATGGCCGGTAAATAAACCGGATGAATGCCTTTCCATATCTCAGGAATGATATTATATACTTGCGAAAAATGGCCGCTCATAAAGCGCTGCGACATGATCTTCATAATAGGCAGCATGTCGGCATCATGATAATCCATCGGTGCATCTTCTATCCATTTTTTGCAAAAGTGGAACAATTCAACTCCCATCATAATGATCGCCACAATTCTGAATGAAAGCGTTGATAAATGATGTGCATTTTCTTTTAGAGAGAATGATTGTTTAGCCTGTGGAAGAAACAATATCAGTGCTGCGATCATTGAACCGCACACAAAATAAAGAATGGATGCTGCCGGTATCAGTGCAGGAAAAAGCAAAGCATAAGTAACACAAATGGTTTCTGCTACAAACACGGCAGTCAGTAAATGTTCTATTGTAAGCAGTTTCTTCATAACACTGTAAAAATATTTATTAATGCCGAACTGAATGGAGTTAATATATTTGAAGCCTATAAATAATTTTTATGAAACTACTTGAAGGTAAAGTATCCATTGTAACAGGTGCAGCCCGTGGGATCGGCGCAGCCATTGCTTTAAAATTAGCAGAACAGGGTTCAGATATTGCATTTACGTACGTGAGTGATAGCAGTGCAGAAAAAGCTGCTGCATTGGAAAGTCAATTACAGGCTCTTGGTGTAAAGGCAAAAGCCTATAAGACCAATGCGGGCGATTTTGCGCAATGCGAAACTTTTGTAAATGATGTGTTGAAAGAATTCGGAAAGATCGATGTTTGCGTAAATAATGCAGGCATTTCAAAAGATAATTTATTACTCCGCATGACAGCAGAGCAATGGGATGAAGTGATGGATATTAATTTAAAAAGTGTATTCAACATGACGAAGCAAGTAATTCGCCCGATGATGAAAGCAAAATCGGGAAGCATTGTCAACATGAGTTCCATTATAGGTATTCGGGGAAATGCAGGCCAGAGCAGTTATGCAGCGAGCAAAGCTGGTATCATCGGCTTTACTAAATCTGTTGCTCATGAATTGGGTAGCAGGAATATCCGTTGCAATGCGATCGCTCCAGGTTTTATTGAAACAGATATGACGCATTATTTGAAAGAAGGTGCGGCATCAGAAGAGTTTCTGAAAAAAATACCGCTAGGTCGTTTTGGTAAAGCAGACGAAGTGGCAAACACCACCTTATTCCTGGCAAGTGATATGAGTTCATATATCACCGGACAGGTGATCAGTACTTGTGGCGGATTGAATATTTAAGAAAATAATTTTTCGAAAGTATGAAACCATTTGAAAAACTTTTATTCGATAATAAAGAATGGGCTGCTAAACAAGTTGCGGCAGATCCTGATTATTTTAAAAGATTGGTTGAAATACAGTCTCCCGAAGTGTTATGGATCGGTTGCAGCGATAGCCGTGTGCCGGCAGATAAGATCACTGATACAAACCCGGGCGAAATCTTTGTACATCGTAATGTTGCCAATTTAGTGGTGCATACTGACCTTAATTTACTAAGTGTATTACAATTTGCTGTTGAGGTATTAAATGTGAAACATATCATTGTTTGCGGCCATTATGGTTGCGGAGGTGTAAAAGCGGCCATGACAAATCATAGTTTGGGCTTAATTGATAAATGGCTATGGAATATTAAAAATGTACATCGTTTGCATCGTCATGAAATTGATCATCTTGAAAGCGAAGAACAAAAATTAAATAAACTGATCGAGATCAGTGTAAAAGAACAGGTGATGAATTTAGCGAAAACATCCATTGTTCAGAAAGCATGGAAACACGAAAAATCGCCAGATCTGCACGGATGGGTGTATGCATTGGAAGATGGGATTATAAGAACCATATTCGATCTGCCAGCAGGGTCACATATCGATCCTATTTACGAGTATGATAATTTGTAACCGAATAATCGTTTTCTAAAAATTTGCAGATGTATTGATAGCTACAGCCCGGTAGAAGAGTCATGGGCATAGTTAGAATTATCACCCTTTGGATTTGAAAAATTAAATGAATAGGGATAAATGTAAATTAATCATGATCATTTCTTCTTAAAAGAACTGATCGCTTTTTTTGCATGATCAGATAAAATTAATCTTCCACTGATCGCAGCTCTTTCTTTTAACAGATCATTCCAGTGTTCTGTTCCGTTCCAGAATATTTTTTTAATTTCTCGCATAGCTTCGGAGCTTGAAGTTGCTAAAGTTGCAGCGAGTTTATCAATTGATTGGTCCATCAATTCAATCGTATCAAATATCTCAGCATATAATCCTTTTTCTTTAGCCCATTGCGCCAAGCGAAAATTATTGGAATCGATTGCCAATTCATATGCTGCAGTTGTTCCTATTTTTCTTACAACAGGCGGGCCAACAACAAAGGGGCCAATACCAACAGCAAGTTCTGACAATTTTATCTCAGCATAAACTGTAGCATAACAATAATCGCAACTGCTTGCCAATCCTGCTCCGCCTCCGATGGCTTTTCCCTGAATTCTTCCAATGATAAATTTCGGGCATAGTCTCATCGTATTGATCACATTGGCAAATCCGCTGAAAAATTCTAATCCCTGTTCTTCATTTTCGATCTGTAATAATTCGTCGAAACTTGCTCCTGCACAAAATGTTTTATCGCCACCACTTTGCAAGATTATCACTTTACATTCATTGTCCTTTCCTGCCTTATCGATCATTTCGGCTAATTGAGATAAAACTTTTGCGGGCAAAGAATTATGTTGCTTCGTAAAGAATTCTATTCTGCCTATATTATTTTCAACAGTGTATTTTACGTAAGATTCCTGCATGATCAATTCTGATTTAATTTTTTAACCATTGTTAAAATTGTTGCAATACCTGCAAGTTCATTGGTTTCATCAAAGATCTCTACTAGCCATTTTACAATTCCCTTTGCAATATCTGTTGATTCTTTTTTCTCCTGACGGATTTTTTCTTTGCAAGTAAACCGAATATAAATTTCTGCACCGGGATAGATGGGTTTTGTAAAACGTAACTCATCAATGCCATAATTTAATAAAACAGGATTAACAGAATAACTGTCCACAAATAATCCTGCAGCCAAACTCATAATTAAATAACCATGTGCTACTTGTCGCTCAAACATTGTTCCTTCAAAATTCGTTTCTTTTAGATGAGCATAGAAATGATCCCCGCTCAGGTCAGCAAATCTGTCAACATCTTCAGCCGTAATCAATCTTTTTTCAGTGATGATCTGTTCACCAATCTTCAATTCTTCAAAATGTTTTTTGAATGGGTGGATAAGATCCTTTATGCCATCTGAACCCAGTTGATAGTTATCACTCACAGCTGTGATCATATTCGGCGAACCCTGAATGGCCACTCTTTGCATATAATGTTTTACCCCCCGAATACCGCCCATTTCTTCGCCACCTCCTGCTCGACCTGGCCCTCCATGAACCAACAAAGGCAAAGGGGAACCATGACCGGTACTCTCCTTAGCACACTCTTGATTGAGAATTAACATTCTTCCATGATAAGCTCCTGTGCCAAGCACATAATTTTTTGCGATGGAATTATTTGCAGTAACAATAGTGCTCACTAATGAACCTTTGCCCATTTTTGATAATGCGATAGCTTCTTCTAAATTTTGATATGGCATTAAAGTCGAAACCGGACCAAACGCTTCTACTTCATGTACTTCTTTTGAGCCAAATGGATCTTCGTTCAATAATAAGATCGGACTGATGAATGCACCTCTATCTTTATCTGCATCGATCAAATCTACACTCTCTAAGGACCCATAAATGATTTGAGATGATCCTAGTAATTTTTGAACCTGTTCTTTAACTTCTATGCGTTGCGTTAATCCTGCCAAAGAACCCATCCGAACTTTTTCATTCAACGGATTTCCAATAGTTGTTTGAGCCAATGCTTTGCTCAGTGCTATTTGTATGTCTTCCATTTTATGTTGCGGGACAAATATTCTCCTGATGGCTGTGCACTTTTGTCCGCATTTCGTTGTCATTTCTTTCCGCACTTCTTTTATGAAAATATCCCACTCAGGCATATCAGGGTTTACATCATCCCCCAACACAATACAATTCAAAGAATCTGCTTCCATTGTAAATGGAATATTTTCCTGCAAAATATTTTTATGTGATTTCAAAAGCAATCCAGTTGAAGCACTTCCTGTAAATGTGATCACATCTTGTGAATTCAAATGCTCCAATAAGTCTCCGGCACTACCACATATTAATTGCAACGAACCTTTCGGTAAAATATTTGAAGCGACAATTTCTTTTACAACTGCTTCTGTTACATAAGACGTAACAGTAGCCGGTTTAACAATGGCAGGCATTCCTGCTAATAAATTCACTGCTATTTTTTCCAGCATCCCCCAAACCGGGAAATTAAATGCATTGATATGAACAGCAACTCCTTCTTTTGGAACCAATAAATGATGACCCATAAATGTTCCTTCTTTGCTGAGTGGATGATATTCACCATCCAGGCAATATGATTCATCCGGAAATTTTCTGCGTAACGATGCATACGCGAATAAATTACCTATACCACCTTCAATATCAACCCAACTGTCCGCTTTTGTCGCACCAGTCTGATAGCTGATCTGGTAAAATTCAGGGAGATGTTCCCTTAAATGAATTGCCAGGGATCTTAACATCAACCCCCTCTCATGAAAAGTCATTTTGCGTAATGCGGGTCCTCCAACTGTTCTGGCATAATTTGTTACACTTGCGAAGTCTACGCCTTTACTGCTTGAATAGGCAATGGCTTTCCCGGTTACTGCATTGAATAAAGCCAGGCCTTCACCATCGCCTGTCATCCAATTTCCAAGAATATAGTTTTCAAGTTTGGACATCACAATAATTTAATTAAAACTAACAATTGTTAGGTAAAATAATAAATAATTATGGATGCAGGAGGTCGAATTGTTTTGCGTGATGTCTGATGTGTTTATAATGCAATTGCAGCCAATCTTCAAAATTCAATTCCCCAAAAACGGGATGTACTATTTTCTTTTCAGGATCATTTTTAAATATTTCAAAAAAGGAATTGATCTCTCTTTCTAATTTTTCAATGGCAATTCCAATCGTTGCATGCCTTATTGGTAAGGGCTCTGCCGGAATTACGGTTTCAGGCCCTTTTGTGTTTTCCCTAAATTCCTTATCGCTCCATAAAAACTCTCTGAGTTTTGGCAAATGCTCAGCAGGCGATACTAATGAAAAGGAAATTCTGCCGGTAGATATTTTAAAAAAGGCAGTTACATGCTCAATCATTTGTTGTGCATTCATCAATCCCCATTTTCCTTTTTGCTCTGATGTTAATGAATGCAGTAAAGCAATAAAATCTGTCTTAATAAACTTGATCTTTGATTCTTTCATATGCTGTGGTTGAACAGCTAATGTATGAAAATAAAGATCCCGTTCTGAAGATCAGAACGGGACAGCAGTTGGTTATAGTTGCAAAAAGTTATCTCAAGATAAGCGTTTATCTATTTCATCGCTCAAAGCATTGAAAATTTCATCTACAGTGCCTTCGCCTTTGATGGAAACGACCTTATTGAAATTCTTATAATAATCTGCAACAACAGATGTTTTTTTATGATATTCTGCGATCCTTGCACTTACTACTTCTTCACTCGTATCATCGCTCCGGCCGCTTGTTAAACCTCTGTTCAGCAAGCGTTTCACCAGTTCTTCCTCACTGACTTCTAATGACAGCATTACATTGATCTCTGAATGTTTCAGCTTTAAGAGCTTATCAAGTGCTTCGCTTTGGGAGGCCGTTCTAGGAAAACCGTCAAATAAAAATCCTTTTGTCTGCGGATTATGATCCAATGCAGAACTGATCATGCCAATAACTACTTCATCCGGTACCAATTGACCTTTATCCATCACCGATTTTGCTTCCAGGCCCAAAGGTGTTTTGGCTGCAATTTCAGATCTTAAAAGATCGCCTGTAGAGAGATGTTTTAATTGATACTTGGCAATTAATCTTTCGCTTTGTGTTCCCTTTCCGCTACCGGGAGGCCCGAACAAAATGATGTTAAACATGTACTGTTTACCTTGAATGAGGGGCAAAGATAGGGTTTGCCGCTTAAAATTCTCTTAACAGAAATCATGAGTTTTGTCAGACCATTTGTAAGGATTTATATCGTTTCTCGTCAAACCATTCGGTACAAATCACCGTAATTTTAAATAACCTAACAACAAAACCATGAAATGGATCAGTTTCTTTTTTATAGCAACTAGTTTAATGACAAGTTGTTATTCTCAAAACAATCAAAATAAAAATGCGATCATGGATAATGAAAAAAAATCAAACCCTGTATATTCCAAAACCGACACTACTAAAGTTGTACTGAAAGATGAGGACTGGAAGAAAATGCTGGATCCAGAAGTTTTTCATGTAGCCCGTCAAAAAGGAACGGAAAGACCATTCAGCAGCCAATTTGAAAGTTTTAAGGAAATAGGTACTTATTATTGTGCAGTATGTGGTAATGCATTGTTTAAAAGCGATACAAAATTTGATAGTGGTTGCGGATGGCCCAGTTTTTACGAGCCCATCAGCAAGGGGTCCATTATTTATTTACCTGATAATACTTTGGGCATGAAGCGTACTGAAGTGGAATGCGGCAGATGTAAATCACATCTCGGACATGTTTTTGATGATGGCCCTCCGCCAACAGGATTGCGTTATTGTATTAACGGCGTAGTGCTTGATTTTGAAAAAGCAAAAGAAGCAGAGAAAAAATACGATGCGAAGAAGCAGTAAAAATAAGATCCCGGTTCGGCCGGGATTTTTATTTGCAGCCAGTCAAATAACATCTTTTTAATACAGTAGATTTGCTGTATTAGTAAGTATTAATCATTGTTGTATGAGTGAAACAAAACTGAGCCATATCGCCGAAACATTGATCGGCAGCGAAATAGTTAAACTAGGGAATGCTATCAATGTCAGGATCGCAAATGGAGAAAAGATCTATAATTATACGATCGGCGACTTTGACCCTAAGATTTTCCCCATACCGCTGGAGCTGGAAGAGTTGATCATTGAATCCTATCAACAAAAAAATACTAATTATCCTGCCGGTGATGGTGTTCTGGAATTGCGTCAATCCGTTTCATCTTTCATCAAACAATGGGAAGGATTGGATTATTCTACAAACGAAATTCAAATTGCTTGTGGAGGTCGACCTTTAATCTATACTATCTTCAAAACATTTGTAGATAAGGGTGATAAAGTGATTTATGCTGCGCCATCATGGAACAATAATCACTATGCTCATTTAACCGATGCCATTCATTGTTTGATTGAATGTAGCCCGAAAAACGATTTCATGCCAACGGCTGCAGATATAGCACCTCATATAAAAGGCGCTACCCTTATTTGTTTGTGTACGCCGCAAAACCCAACCGGTACAACACTTTCAAAAACTGAATTAGAAAAGATCTGTGATCTGGTGCTGGAAGAAAATAAAAGTCGTGGTGAAAATGATAAGAAACTATATGTAATGTATGATCAGATGTACTGGATGCTGACATATGGTGTAACCCAACATTATAATCCCGTTACTGTAAGACCTGAAATGAAACAGTACACTGTCTTTGTGGATGGAATCACCAAAGCCTTTGCTTCAACAGGATTGCGTGTGGGCTGGGCGATGGGACCTGCAGATATCATTTCAAAAATAAGAGCAATACTAAGTCATTTGGGTGCATGGGCTCCTATGGCAGAACAAAAAGCTGTTGCAAAATATTTATTGCAGCAGGAAGCTATTGAAAAATATTTTGTTCATTTTAAATCTGCAATTGAAGAAAGACTGCATAAAATCTATGACGGATTCACGGCACTTAAAACAAAGGGATATAATGTAGATGCCATTACGCCGCAAGCTGCTATCTATTTAACGGTGAAAGTTGATCTGGTGGGTAAAAAAAATTCCGAAGGGAAATTATTGGCAACACAATCTGATGTGACTGATTATATTTTAAGTGAGGCTAAATTAGCCATCGTTCCTTTCTCTGCATTCGGAGCCAGTAACAATAGTCCATGGTACAGAGTAAGCGTTGGTACTTGTAAATTGGAAGATTTACCCGAGTTATTCAACAAGTTGGAATCAGCTCTGCAAAAATTAAGCTGATCAATTTTTATTGAAGAAGAAAATAAAAGGTCGCAGATTTTTTTCTGTAGCAAGCTTCTCTATCAAAAACTTTTTTTGTATGATCTTATAGCGATTTATATCAATTACTTCGGTAGCCCCGTAA
>CAIKTE010000174.1 GCA_903830285.1 uncultured Chitinophagaceae bacterium
GCTTTCCAAAAATTTGTGAGCAACTATTTAATAAAGTCTACTTCTTTCCTTTCTTATTAAAATGAATTTGAAAACCGGTATTGAATTTAATAGTTCTTGAAATACCATAATAAGCTAAATCATCTTTAGCGTATGATAATGTTAATTCCAAAGCAATATTTCTGTTTAAGAAAATGGACGGACCTGCTGATATTGCCCATGTTGACATCCCGGAATAACTTCCCAGAATCAAATAATTGCCCCAACCATATGACCCATTCACGAAGAGTTTAGTATTAGAACCTAAGGGTAAAAAATAATAACGAACAAAAGGTGAAAAACTGGTTGCAGTATTCATAGAAGTAATATTTTGTAATGTAGCTTGAGCTCCCACTGCAAGATCCTTCTTTATAAAATAGCCAATAGAAGGGGTAATGGATATAAAAGATGTGGCATCTCCATAAGAGGCTTTTGAAGAACTAAAGCTTGCAGATCCTCCTAATAACCAGCTTCCTTTTTCGGTTTGAGAATAAGCGTTAACAGAAACAATGATCGCTAAGCATAAAAGAATCTTTTTCATATAATGTTGATTTTAAAATATTTTATAAAAGTATGACTGAAATATTCGAGTAAAAAATGTTATATATCATATAATTCCGATCGCTTAATACAACCAGTTTGTATTCAAAAACCCGGAAGTTTTAAAAACTTCCGGGTTTTAATTTGATGCTACAACACAAAACTTGTTATCACATCACTATACACTCTACTTGGATCGCTTCCAATAGCAGTTACCCTGAAAGCATATTCCTTACCACTCTGCAAATTGCTGAGGGTGTGGAAAGCGGCAGTATCTGTAATAACCGTCCAAGCACTTGTTGCTGTTACAGGAGCATCAGTATGTTCATATTGATAACCCGATGCATGGGCAACTGCATTAACGCTTACATCAACCGAACCTTTGGCTGCACCGGGACTTACTATTAAATTCTCCGGCTTATCTAATATGCCAACAGGTGCTGCGGGTTTACTTACATCGAAGCCGGAACTCAATATGATTGCCACATCATCATTACCGTTCAGTTGCACATACAGGGCTAATTTAGAAATAACAGTTTCCAAAACATCTCTTGCCTGATTTTTAACGGCGGTATCCTGCTTGGTTCCATCCATTGCTTTTTCCAAGGCGGTGGAATAAGCAGTAATGGCTGCCTGTAATTCCGTTAAAGCAGGAGTGGGTGTGGGAAAATGGGCATTCCCTGTAAGGCTTGTGAGAATGTGCTGCGCTTTTTGTTCAAGGTCTGCATCCTTATATCGGGCAAACCTTGTGACCACTTTTGGTGTGTTCATAGTTTGAATTTTTAATTGTTAATAATTGAAATGCAAAAAGTTATGATCAATATGGAAAACCCTATTTCTATACTTAAAAGTTTAACGCCGGCTGTCGATGCAACAAATACAGCTGTCGAAATCTTTTTGACGACTGTCAACACAATTCTGACAGATGGTAATGTTCGAGTGACGATTGTCAAAGCGTCTTTGACCGCTTTCAATGCTGCTATGACGGCTGCCAAAACTTCTCTGACATCTGTCAAAACAATTTTGACAGATGTCAAAACTTTTTTGACGATAAACAATGCAACAAATACAGTTGTCTATAAACAACCGACCTATGAAAATGAAAACCCCCGAATTGTAAAGAGCTCATGCATACCGTCAATAACCGTTTAATACAGTTACCAGAATAGTATGCAGTAAGTTTTGATTCAGTTTTGGGGATTTCTGCAAAAAGGGGGTTTTGCAAATACGTAAAACAAACGGTTTCTAATGCAGAATAAAACTAATTTGTCATTTTGAAATGATAAAATAAATGCATGTGTTTTAACTTTACTTTATTTTTTTCTTAAACAGATATTAACAAAAAACCTCAGAGAAATTTTAAATCTCTGAGGTTTAATTTATAGGCTGTGTATGATAGGGTTGCCAACCTTCTAAAGGTTGGCAACCCTTAAATCAATACTCCATATTTTTCAGCTTTGGCGCTTTGAACCAAGTGCCAATAACAACCATTACAGTCATAGTCCCGCCAAATACTACAGATGGGATCACACCCATTAATTTAGCAGCCACACCACTTTCAAATTGTCCTAGTTCATTACTCGAATTAATGAACATGCTGTTTACACTCATTACCCTTCCGCGCATATGATCAGGTGTATTCAATTGTAAGATAGTTCCGCGTACAACCACACTGATGCCATCCAGCACACCACTCAGCAACAATGCTGCAAAGCTGATCCAGAACGATTTTGAAATGGCGAATGTGATGATGCAGATCCCGAATCCTGCCACTGCAAACAATAATTTTTTGCCCTGCTGTTTATGCAAAGGATAGAAGGTAAGTGTGATAATGATGAGGATGGATCCAATATCAGCCGCAGCATTCAACCAGCCAAATCCTTCAGCACCAACATTTAAAATGTCTTTTGCATATACAGGTATCATGGCAACGGCACCACCAAATAATACCGCAAAGAGGTCAAGTATCAATGCGCCCAATACCTGTTTGGTATCTCTTACAAAACGCAATCCTTCTTTTACACTTTCCCAGGTTTTCTTTTCGCCCGGTTCATTGAGTGCGGGTTTTGGTTTTATCTGAAACATAAATGATATGCCAACGATCACTAAACAAACGATCACCAATAAAGTAGAATGTATTCCTAAGGTTGCAATGAGCACACCGCCTGCAGCATGACCGATCACAGAAGCTGAAAGCCATGAACCCTGACTCCAGGTAGTTGCATTTTGTAAATGATCTCTCGGAACCATTAAACCAATGATGGAATGCATGGTAGGCCCAGTAAATGCACGAAATACACCCGTAAAAAAGATGATGATATAAATGATGATCGCGATAGATTGATTGGTAAGTACTGCTGTCAGGTTTTGTGATGACAATGCAAATAAGGAAACCGCACAAACAAGGTATAAGCTTGCTCCTGTTATGAGTAGTTTTCTTTTTTCGCTCATGTCTATGACATGACCGGCATACAATGCCAGTGAAATGGCAGGAACCACTTCTGATAATCCGATAATACCGATGGCAAAAGGAGCATTGGTCAATTCATAGATCCACCAGCCCACCAATGTACCCATCATGCGCAAACCCATGATGAAAAAGAATCTCCCCAACACTAAATTCCTGAATTCATTTATTCTTACTGCAGCAAAAGGATCATGGCGTTGCGAGTCGGGGTTCATACTTGCAGTTGGTTTTTGAAAGGCAAAGAACTCATTTAATTCTTGTCTTTCCAATTGAAATTTTAGGGTTGATCAGTAACATCAAAATGCAGTACTGTACTTCCTGCCAGTCCGTCTTTTGTGATACCCTGAATGATGGCTATGAATTTTCCTTTGATATCAGAAGTATAAAAACTAAGCTTAGATTTTCCCACTGCATCTGTTTTAATATCCGGCATCCAGGAAAGCACATTTCTAAGATCGGGTAAACGGCTTTTCTTTTGATCATCATTTTCATAAAGAGGCGTATAGAATTCTCTTTGCTTCTGTAACCCATCATATTCTATTACAATGCTGCTGGGATCTAATTCAAAACCACCGAGATCTCCCTTATAGGTACTGTAACTGATAATACCTTCATTGATGGAAGAGCCCAGATAATATTTTTTGGAAACCACTTCGATCTTCTTCACTTTTAAAGGGTCGAAGGCAATGATCTTATTGATATCGAAAACAGGAAGCCCGTCTATCAGCACTAATGGATTATCATCAAAATTTGTACTGAATTTAGCGTTCCATACTTTAAAAGAAAAATGATTTGTTTCTAATCTCACTAATACATCGCTCACATATTCGCGCATCACTTCTTCCATCGTTCTGAAACGAGTATAATCATCCAGAAAATATTTTTTATCGGGAATACCATAAAAAGCAAGACTGTCGGTGGTTTTGATAGAACGATAAACACGTTTTTCATCCAGATTATAAGCATTTTCAACCTGCACGGCAATACTGCGTTGCAACAGATCCTTATTCCAATCGGCTGATAATTGTAATGTTGAACGTGGTGTATTGTTCCATTGATCACTGAATGGATTTTCAATATCGATCCGATAATTGCTATCTATGCTATGATTGGTTTGTGCAATGATGGAATTACGGCCATAAAATTTATGCATATTATAGATCACGGTTCCGGAAGAATCACTTGTCGAATTTGCAAATTGATAATGCTCTCCGGGAATAGATAAAAATGTACTGATATTTCTTGCAGGTGATTCGTTACGTTTATTGCTAACCTTTGCTTTGATCAAATGCCCTTCCATTTCAGGGGTAAATTCAAAAGATGCTTTCTTTTCTTTTGCAGTAAAC
Organism: uncultured Chitinophagaceae bacterium; assembly: GCA_903830285.1. Classification (GTDB taxonomy): domain Bacteria; phylum Bacteroidota; class Bacteroidia; order Chitinophagales; family Chitinophagaceae; genus CAIQDX01. The sequence continues at coordinate 4,372 of CAIKTE010000174.1, forward strand.
TTTCTCCATCCCTGCGTGAGCATTAGATTATCCGCAGCTGCGGCATCATTGTTTGTAAAATAATATGAAGGTGAATCGATTATTCCCTTTAATTCGGAACTTAAAAAAAGATAACTGTAAATATCATTGTATTGATCAGTTTGAAAACTGTTAGTTTGGAATACAGACATGGACAGATCTGCATTTGTAAACTTTGCAGATGCATCGCTTGCAGATAAACTAAGATTCACTTTATTTCGAATGCCGTATTGTTTTTGATCAGCTGTTAACACAAGATTCAATGCTGCAGCAGGACGTTTAAAATACAGCCTTTCGCAAACAGGTTGTTTCTCTTCATCAAAAACAGTAAAAGTAGAGATGCCATCTGCCAGATCCTTTTTAGGGATTAGGAAAACTGTTTTTCCATTTACTAAAGTATTGGACTGAGCATTCTTGATCAGTTGATGCGATTGTGCAATTAAATAAACAGTTGAATTGCTGTAACTGATATTTGTTGTGATGGTTATTCTAAGATCTGCTGCAGCTGCGTCTTCCATTTGCATCACAAAACCTTGTTTTAAAGCGCCGGGTAATGCTGCTGTGATGCTTGCATCTTTCAATTTCAGGATCGCAGTATAGTCTTCTCCTTTTTTGGGAGTGAACATAAAACTGCCCATTCCAAAACGCAAAGTAGAAAAACGAAGTAGAGTATCTTTTTGTTGATTGATAATGAAACCTGCAGCATCTGCATAGGCACCGTGAGAATCGGTTATTTTAAAAGCAATTTTTGAGGAAAGTCCTTCTACTAAATTTCCGCCTTCAGGAAAAAATTGGACCTGATAGATTTTTGTTTTTTTGATCGTGTCGATCTCTGATTCTTTCAATGTATTGACAATGGAAATGTTTTGTTCAAAGAAATGATCGGCACCAAAATTCCGCATCCATTGTGTATATGCTCTTAAGATATAATTGCCAGTTGTAACGGAAAGCGGGATCTGCAAAGAGCCATTGCCTGATGCATTTTCCAAACCGATCTTTGTTTGTAAGAGGGGTTTATGATCGGCTCCCAAAATTTCAACATAAGCGACTTTGCTGAATGTAGATGGTTTATTGAGTAAGCCATCGATCGCATAGACCTTAAACCAGATCAATTCTCCGGGTAAGTAAAATGTTTTATCGGTATGTACAAATAATTTTTCCTGCAGCACAGGGTTGTATTGATCCTGAATTTCTTTAGGTATCGATTCAATATTCACTCTTTGTGCAATAGCGTTGATGGACAAGCAACAAAAAACCATCGCAACACAAATGGCTGCGCTGATCCTTTTTACTTTTATGATGTCAAATACTGTCATTTCATTTTCCTGTTTATGCTGTTACCAAAATGTCGGTCTTGTTGTTACTCCGCCATATTCCCTGCAATCGATACAGGTCTTTTTTGTAACGTATAATAATGGTGTGAACCCTGTAAAGTACCAGGGTGCATATGCTGTATCAGTATAGGTATAAGCAAAAGTGTTTAACGGATCTGTTCCTATCAATTTAGTATCACATGCATTATAACTGATTCGCCAATCCCAATTATTTAATTGGCTGTTGCTGATAAATATTCTTTTTTGTGTTGTGGTAGCTGCAGTAATATATCCTATCACCGGTTCATTTGGATTGCTGAGCGGATGAATATTACCTGTTAATTGAGAAGGTTGCGGATCGAATAAAGTTCCAAGCTCCTGTGAGTTCTTCTGTATAAGCAACCAATAATTATAGGCATTGACAGTTAATGGAATTTGTTGCACTAAAATACTATAACGCGCTTTTATTCTAACATCGTTTTGCGCAATAGTTGTAATGGGTGCCCTGCTGATGATATCCTGTGCCAATGCAACAGAACTTCCGGTAATGATGGTTGTAGAATTGGCGGTTGTCCAGCAAGAATCGGTTTGATTGCTTGCATCGGCATAAGTGATCACTCCATGATTCTGTACCCAAAATGTTTGTACAGGAGAATAATGTTCCCAGGTTTCAATATAATTCCATTTATAATAGATCGTATTGTTATTGGGATCATGCGAATTTAGATAGACCGTCAAGCTACTGTCTTGCTGCCAGGTAAGACTATCGATAGGCGGACTTTTTTTAACAGGAACAAGATCGGATAGATAGTTATGCCCGTCTGCTGTTATTATTTTTAATTGATACTGATTGTTTGCATTCAAATTCAGAAAAGCACTGCTGTAATTACCGGAATTGCTTGGATCCGTTAATGGATAGACATTGCCTGCATTGCTCATGATAGAGATCTGTGCATGCAGTTCAGGAATATTGGGAAGGGAATCATTCAAATTCTTTGTCCTGCTTAAAATGATCGTGGTTGCTTCATTTGGATTGGCGTTAATAAATCCATCAACCACCAAATAACTATTTACCGCTACAATAGCGGGCGGATCATATTTCTTCTTGCACATCAATAGCAGGAAGGATACAAACAATAACAGATAATATGGTCTTAGTTTTTTGATCATGTTTATTTTTTACCAATATGTTGGTTTAGTTGTTACGCCGCCTTTTACTCTGCAATCCACACATTCAGTTAGTGTAAGCATTAATTCGAAAGGACCGCTGCCAACAAAATAGTAGAATGAATAGTTTGTATCGGGATAATCATAGATCAAAAAGTTTGTTGGGTTTTGAGGTATGATCATTTTCAGGCATTCTCTGTGATCGATTACGGTACTCCAGTTTGTTAATTCACTATTATTGACGAATAATCTTTTCTGTGTTGTTGTTGCAGCTGTTACATAACCGATAACAGGTTCATTGGGATTGGATAGGGGATGAATATTCCCTGTTAATTGAGAAGGTTGTGGATCGAATAATGTTCCTAATTCCTGCGAATTCTTCTGAATCAATAACCAATAGTTATAAGCATCCTTTGTTAAGGGGATCTGGTTTACTAAAATGCTATATCGGATCTTGATCTTTTCATCATCTCTCGGAATGGTAAGGATAGGCGCTCTGCTGATCACATCCTGACCTAATGCAACTGATGTTCCTGTGATGATCGTGTTACTATTGGTTGTTTTCCAGCAATCATAGGTTTGATTCAATGAATCCATCGGTGCAATGATGCCATTATTCACTTCCCAGTATCTGATCAATGGCGCCTGATAATGCCAGGTTTCTACATAATTCCATTTGTAATAAGTTGTATTGTTATTGGGATCATGTGTATTGAGATAAACAGTCAAACTGCTGTCTTGTCGCCAAGTAAGACTATCTATCGGCGGACTTTTTTTAACAGCAACAAGATCGGATAAATAATTATGTCCGTCAGCAGTTACAATTTTCAATTGATATTGATTACCGGAATTGAGATTCAATAATGCACTATTGTAAATGCCTTTATTGGATGCATCAGTTAAATTATAGGTATTTCCTACATTACTAACTATGGAAACTTTTGCGTGTAGTTCAGGAATATTAGGAAGACTGTCATTTAAACTTCTGGTGCGACTTAATAGAATAGTAGTTGCTTCATTAGGGTTGACATTGATAAAACCATCCACCACCAAATAACTATTGACTGCCTCAATAGCAGGAGGGTTGTATTGTTTCTTACATTGTATGAACGATACAAAAAGGAGTAAGAAGAAATAATATGCTCGATCCCTTTTATTCATTACCAGCTAAAATTTTAAATTATAAGTAATGAATGGAATAGCTGTCCCGAAAATGGATAACTGATAACCCTGGATCTTTCCATTTTCATTTACAAAATATACCGAGTAAGCATTTTGCCTTGCCGTTAAATTATAAACACCGAATGACCAGGAATTATGGATCTTTTGTTTCACTTTATGATTGCCATCAATATTTACGGAAAGGTCCATTCGGAAATAATCAGGTATTCGATATGCATTTCTATCGGAATAATATAATCCGCTGGCTCCTCCTAAATTAAATGTGGCCAATGGCAATGTGATAGGGCGTCCTGTGCTATAAACAACATTCCCTGAAATACTATAACGATGAGAAAAGCGATAATTGCCGATGAAATTCAGATTATTGGGTTTATCAAAACTGGCAGGATAATAATTTCCCTTATTGATGGTTTCTCCGGCAAGAGAATCATCCTGCTTTAAAAAGGTTCTTGAAAAAGTATAGCTTAACCAACCATTCAATTTACCTGCAGTTTTCTTTACCAGAAATTCTATTCCGTATGCTTTACCCTTTGTATTGATCACTTCTGTTTCAATATGATGATTTAAGACCAGACTGGCACCACTTTTATAATCCATATAATTGTTCAGGGTCTTATAATATACTTCCACTGAAGTTTCAATGGTGTTTGATTTATAGTTTTTATACCAGCCCATGGCGATCTGAGAACCTTCCTGTGGTTTGATATTAGGATCACTCAGTTTCCAGATATCTGTTGGCGAAATAGCAGTGGTGTTAGACAGCATATGTATATATTGCCTGAGTGTATTGTAACTTAATTTTACTGATTCATTATCTGAGATCGCATAGCGGAGTGCAACCCTGATCTCAGGTGATTGATAAGTTTTTATATTCTTTCCAGATCCGTAATGGCTTGTGTCAATAATAGAGTTTACTGTTCTGGGAACGCCCGGCGCATAATTATAAATATCATGCGCACCTAAATAATTGTACAATGTATAACGGAGACCAGCATTAACAGATAGTTTTGAACTTACATTGATCTGATCACCAAAGTATACAGATGTTTCCAATGCTTGCTCTTTGGGAACAGTATTGGTTACTACTAAAGATTGTTGTCCAAGTGGTGTGAATGTGCCGGGATTGATCTGATAGTTTATCGCATTGATCCCGAAATTGAAAGCATGTTTGTTATTGGGCGAATAGTTAAAGTCTGCACGGAAATTCTTCTGATCAATATCGAATCCCAATTTGTAACCGTTCACAGGAATATAGGTACTGGAAACTGCATATTCATAATGATCTAATCCTGCAGTGGCAACCCCGTAAAACTGATTATTGAAAATATGTTTCCATTTGATGTTCGCATTTCTGTTGCTGTATTGATAAGTTGTATCATTATTTAATTTGAAATTATCATTGCTGATATAGCCGGTCAGATAAATTGAATTATGCGGATTGATCGTATGGCTGATATGCAGATTAAGATCATAAAAAGCCGCATCACTTTTATTATAAGCCACGTCGGGTAAACTGTGCAATAGCCAATTCGAGTATGTAGTTCTTCCACCAAAAACGATTGATGTTTTGTCATTTACTATAGGTCCTTCAATAGTAAACTTGCTTGTCAACGGGCCAATACCGGCACTGCCGCTCCATTTTTTAGTGTTACCGTCTTTCACAGAAACATCCAGCACAGAAGATAATCTGCCGCCATATTTTTCGGGAATGGCACTTTTGTACAGATCAATTCCTTTTACAACATCGGGATTGAATGCCGAGAAGAAACCGAATAAGTGGGATGGATTATAAATGGTAGCATCATTGAATAAAATAAGATTTTGATCTGATGAACCTCCGCGAACATTGAATCCCGAACTGGCTTCACCAACAGATGTAACGCCGGGTAGTGTTAATACGACTTTTAAAATATCCGTTTCACCAAATACAACAGGAACCTGTTTAATGCTGCGTATATTTAATTTAACAGCGCCCATTTGCAAACCTTGTACATTGGATCTCTTTTCGGTTGATACAACAATCGTCTTTAAACTGGCAACAAAATCCTGCAATTCAATATTCAGTTTTCCATCACCATACAACATGATCTGTCGAAAAGTATTTTGCATGCCTGCACTGCTGATCTTGATCAGATGTCTGCCTTTTGGTAGCGTAAGAGAATAATACCCGAATTTATCCGTATTCACTCCGATGGACGGACTATCCAGATAAACAGAAGCTCCTGCAATGGGTTCTCCGTTTTTAATATCACTTACATAGCCTGCCACTGTTGCTTTTGCAGCAGTGGAATTACTGTTCTTGATCCCTATTTCGAATAATTTGTTTTCAAGTGAAACCAGCAACTTGTCTTTTTCGGGAGACTCTTCCGTTAAAACAAATTCTTCACTATAGGTAGAATCTGCTGCTGTTCTTACATAACCCGGGAAGCTTTTGGGTAAATAAGTTTGAATAGCTGATTTTTTGGTGATGAAGATCCTATCCTCATCTACTGCAAAATGAAAAGTCGTTTTATTAAAGACTCTGTTCAATAATTGATGAATGGTTAATTGATTTGCTTTAAGTGTAACATTATAATTAGCCAGTTCAGCAGTATCATAATAAAAATGGCAGGGATAGAGCGATTCAACGGTATGCACAAACTCATCAAATGATTCGTTCTTAAAATCGGCACTGATCAATTTTTTATTCTGCCCTTCTGTTGTTGCAACAAAAAGGAGAATAAAGATGGAAAATAGTGCAGAACGGATATAGATCATGTTATTGCATTAGTTGATTATAATAGGCTACAGCTTTGACTGCAGACGATTCGAATTGTTTTCTGAATTTTATTTTATTCTTTCTGAAATATTTTTTGAGTTCATCCCTTTTGTCCTCCATTGTTTTTAAAAGAGAACTTTCATCGTCAACAGCATAGAACAGTTTGTTTTTTTGAATGAAGAATGAGTTGTACTGGGTAAAGCGAGAAGTCCTGTCTTCTGCATTGGCAGAAAGCACCACTTTTTTTTCTCGTTTTGCCCATAATTTATTTTTTCCGTCAACAAGGTTCTCATAAAAGCCAGCTTTACTTAAAGATGCATTGTTTTGCAGATGATAAAAATGATGCCCGTTGATGATGAATTCTTTTATTTGTTCGCTGGCTAATAATACTGAGTAGCTTTTTTTGTAATCATACATGACCAATTTATCGAGCATCAGGTCATATTGAAAGTTTACATCTTCATACCAGTTATCCATAAACAAAATGCTTCCGTTCATCAAACTATCGGATTCAAAAAAGGGGGATCCGAAAGAATTATGTCCGATCCTTCCATATTCACTTCCGTTAAACAATAAAAGATTTTCTTTCATCGATGACCGATAAAAGTCTCTTGCATTTTTTGCTGCATGACTATATTGTATAGAATCTGAAATAGGATTTTGGGAGTAAGAGATCTGAACTGAAAAAACCAATACGCACAAAAGAGCAGTTATAATATATTTCATTGGCATCTTTTGTTAGATTTTGATGAATTCTAGGCCTAAACTTACCTAAAATATCATGAAGTCCTCATGGATTTCGGTAAATAAGGCAGCAAACGTTTGCGGCACTTAAAGAAAATTAAAAAGGGTAGGAGAAATGGATTAAGGCAATGTAAAATAGTGCTGCCCTTGTTCATAATCATTTTCCAGAGCATTCAATACTACCTGAAGATGTTTCTCATTACCTAAAAAGTCTGCATTGCTGGCATCAATGAAAATGGTTTTGATATTATGTTGTTTAATATAACTGGTATAGGTTTCCTGAATATTGAAGAGGTATTCATCGGGAATATTTTGCTCATAAGCCCTTTTCCTTTTTCTGATATTCTCCTGTAGTTTCGATACAGGCGCATGCAAGTAGATCAGCACATCAGGAAACAGTAATTGCTGATGCATGATATCGAAGAGTTTTTGATAGAGTCTAAACTCTTCTTCGGGCAAATTCACTTTTGCAAACAATAAACATTTGGTGAACAGATAATCCGAAACTGTGATATTCTGAAACATATCCTTTGTTTGCAACATTTCTTTCAGCTGTTTGTAGCGTTCTGCCATGAAGAACAGCTCTAAAGGGAATGCATATTGTTTGGGATTTTCGTAAAATTTGGGTAGAAACGGATTATCTGCAAACTCTTCCAGGATCAGTCTCGCATTCAGATGCTTTGCCAGTAAATGGGTGAGCGTGGTTTTACCCGCACCGATATTCCCCTCCACTGTTATAAAACGATGTTGTATTGTTGCCATAAGATGTTGCCAAAATTAACTGGCATCAGCTTGCAGGCGCAGAAATTTTTTGCACAACTAATTCATCCTTACAATCCGTTAATAATTGGTTGATAGTTTTATTATCGACAGGATGCAACAGATCTGGAGCAACTTCATTCAAAGGTATCAATGCAAATTTTCTTTTTTGTAAGGCAGGATGCGGTACGGTCAGTAGTTCAGATTCAATTAAAAAGTCATCAATGAGTAAAATATCCAGATCAATGATCCTTGGACCGAATTTAATACTTCTTTTTCTTCCCATCGTTTCTTCTACCGATAGTAAACTCCGAATCAAAGTTTCGGGATTAAGTGAAGTGGATAATATGATGACCTGATTCAGGAAATCAGGCTGATCAGTCAATCCCCATGCTGCAGTTTGATAGATGGAAGATTCTTTGATGATCGTTCCGCACTGTTTGCTCATTAAATCCTTTGCAGTTTGCAGATTTTTAAAACGGTCACCAATATTTCCGCCCATTAAAATATAAGCTTTGAATTCTTTCATACTTATTGTGCAAGTTAGTTTATTCATCATAAAAGCATGTTTAAGGGTACTAAGGGGATTCCATTGAACGATACAAGAAAAGAGACTATTAAAACC
>CAIKTE010000175.1 GCA_903830285.1 uncultured Chitinophagaceae bacterium
ATAAATTTTAATGTTGACATTGATGTATTTTGCATTATTATTCTCAAAGATAAGGTTTCAGTTTAAAATCAAGCTTTAACTAAGTTAAAATAATGATTTTTGGGATTAATTATGAAAATATTTTGACATTTATATTTAAATAGTAACATGAAAGTACATTTTATCTCAATTGGTGGCAGTGTAATGCACCAATTGGCTATTGCATTGAATAGAAAAGGTTATCAGGTTACAGGTACAGATGATGAAATATTTGAACCGGCAAAGTCCAATCTGGCAAAGGATAATTTGCTTCCATCAATCATAGGATGGCAACCTGATTTAATTACAGACGATATTGATGCTGTGATTTTAGGAATGCATGCAAAAGCAGATAATCCGGAAATGCTGAAAGCAAAGCAAATGGGCTTGAAGATCTATTCTTTTCCTGAATATATCTATCAGGAAAGCAAAAATAAAACAAGGGTAGTAGTGGGTGGAAGTCATGGTAAAACTACAACCACCAGCATGATCATGCATGTATTGCAGTGCTGTAATAAACAATTCGATTATCTTGTGGGTGCAAAATTAGATGGCTTCGATCAATCAGTGAACATTACAAATGCGCCTGTTATTATTTGCGAAGGCGATGAATATCCTGCTAGTGCTATTGAAAAGAAACCAAAATTTCATTTTCTTTTTCCTCATATTGCCATATTAACAGGGATCGCTTGGGATCATATTAATGTATTTCCAACATTCGATTTTTATCTCGAACAGTTTGTCATTTTCATCAATAAAATAGAGAAAGGAGGCATTCTTATTTATAATGAAACCGATCGGGTTTTGAAAGAACTGGTTGAAAATAATTTGCGAACTGATATTCGGTATCAACCTTATCAGATCCCGGTGCACACAATTGAGAATGGTAGAACAACTGTGACGATCAATAAAACAACAGGGATCCTGAAAGTTTTCGGCAATCATAATTTGCTCAACCTTTTTGCAGCTTATTATGCCTGTAAAGAATTAAATATTTCTGACGAAGATTTTGTAAAAGCCATTGGCTCGTTTACCGGTGCATCAAAGCGTTTAGAATTGATTGGCAGCAATGAGTCATGCAATGTGTATCGTGACTTTGCTCATGCTCCCAGTAAAGTAAAAGCAACTATTGATGCTGTCAAAGAACAGTATCCCGACAGGAAATTGATCGGTATTCTGGAATTGCATACTTACAGTAGTTTGAATGAAAAATTCATGGAAGAATATAAAGGGGCAATGGACAAAGCCGACATAGCAGTCGTCTTTTATTCGAAACATGCATTAGAATTGAAGCGTATGCCTGATTTATCAAAAGAAAAAGTAATGTTTGGTTTTGCAAAGAAAGACATGTTGGTAATGAACGATAAAGCTCAATTGTGGAACTGGCTGCAGCATCAATCTTATTCAAATTCAAATCTTGTTTTAATGAGTAGTGGCAACTACGATGGCTTAGATATGCTTACATTCGCAAAACAAATCACTTCATAATTCTTTTATCACTTCAGAACATTACAATGAAACTTCAATTAACAAAGCCGATTGCATTTATTGATTTAGAAACTACAGGAATTAATATTAGTACAGAAAGGATCGTAGAAATCGCTATGGTCAAGATTTCTCCGGATGGTACACAACAGGTAAAAAGAAAATTGATTAATCCCCTGATACCCATTCCTAAAGCCTCTTCTGATATTCATGGAATTACTGACGAAATGGTAAAAGATGCACCTACTTTCAAGCAGGCGGCAAATGAAATAAAGCAATTCATTGATAATTGTGATCTGGCAGGATATAACAGCAACCGTTTTGATATTCCTATGCTGATTGAAGAGTTCTTAAGATCAGGCATGGAATTTACTTTGGATGGTAAGAAATTACTGGATGTTCAGAAAGTGTTTCACATGATGGAACAGAGAACTTTAGGGGCAGCCTATAAATTCTATTGTAATAAATCACTCGAAAATGCACACAGTGCAGAAGTGGATGCAACCGCCACCTGGGAAGTTCTGGAAGCACAGGTAGAACGTTATCCTCAAATAGGTAATACTGTAGAAAGTATCGTAAAGTTCACTGGTGAAGATGATATTGTTGATTTTGCACGTCGTTTTGTAAAAGAAAATGGAATAGAACTTTTTAATTTCGGAAAGCATAAAGGCAAGCCTGTAACACAAGTACTTAAGGAAGAACCTCAATATTATGATTGGATGATGAAGGGGGATTTTCCCATGAATACCAAACAAAAGCTGACAGAAATCCTCAACCGAACACTATTGAAAAAGTGATTATGTGTTATTTTAGCCCAATATTGCAAAATATTCGATAAATATTACGCTTTCATTACAGGATTACCATCGAAAATATTAATTTAGTGCAATCTAATCCCCCTAGTAGATTGAATAAAATAGTAATCATACCAACATTTAATGAGAAAGAAAATATTTCTTCTATTCTTGATGCGGTGTTTTCATTGAATCTTGATTATCATGTTTTAGTAGTGGATGATAGTTCACCTGATGGTACCGGACAAATTGTTAAAGACCTTTTTTCAAAATATCCAGAGCAACTCTTCTTAGAAGAACGTACAGGTAAATTAGGATTGGGTACTGCTTATATTCATGGATTCAAATGGAGTTTGCAGCATAATTATGAATTCATTTTTGAAATGGATGCTGACTTCTCACACAATCCCCACGATCTAGAAAGACTATATCTTGCATGTAAAGAAGGCGGTGCAGATCTTTCAATTGGTAGCCGTTATGTAAAAGGCGGCAAAATTTTAAACTGGCCACTCGATCGGCATTTATATTCAAGAGGCGGGGCAATTTATACTTGGTTAATTACGTGGATGCCTGTTCATGATCCAACTGCCGGATTTATTTGCTATACCAGCAAAGTATTAGCTGCCATAAAACTGGATGAAATTAATTTTATCGGCTATGCATTCCAGATCGCGATGAAATTCACTGCATGGAAATTAGGCTTTTCAATAAAGGAAGTGCCCATCACTTTTCAGGACAGACTTGTTGGTGAAAGCAAAATGAGCGGTAAAATATTAAAAGAGGGAATGATCGGTGTTTTGAAAATTCAATGGCAAAGCCTTTTTGGTGGTTATCGTAAAAGAGTGACCAATACTTCTGCAAAAGTTATTGAAGCGAATTTTGTATCCAAAAAAGATATTGTTGCAAAGACTCAATAAATTTTGATTTATACTCCCTTAAAATGCCAGGCAACTCAGCAGATCATGTTCCAACTAAAATTGCAATTATTGGCGTAGGGAATACATTACGAGCTGATGATGGTGTTGGCGCTTATATCTGCTCAGAAATTGAACTTCTCTGTCTCCCTGGTGTAACGATCAGGAACGTTCATCAATTGCATGTTGAACTGATCGAAGACTTGTTGGATTATGACTCAGTTATAATTGTAGATGCTTCTGTTGCAGGGAAAGCTGTTGAATTTGTTGCTTTGTCAACAGTTGAAACACAGGCAGTTTCCTCCTCTCACCATCTCAATGCAAATATGTTACACGCTTTAACAAAAAAAATGTATGGGAAAAATATACCCATTTTTTTATGTTCTGTACGTTGCGAAAATTTTGAAATGGGTGAAATACTTTCGGCCAATGCCATAACAAACGCTAAAAAAGCCATTGAAATAATTTGCAATTGGACAAAAAAATAAGTGATGACATCGTAATTGCCATCACTTATTTGTATTTATTGAATACTCTAATTTCTCTCAATTCTCTTTACTACATTTCCGGCAATATCTTTTACTTCAACAATCATTGGCATTACGCCAACAGCATGTGTGGAGCATGACAGGCAAGGATCATAGCATCTGATCGTGGATTCCACTCTGTTCAGCATCCCTTCCTGAATATCATTTCCTTTCACATATTGTTTCGCTACTTCGAGAACAGAACGATTCATGGAAGGATTATTTTGCCCTGTAGCGATCAATAAATTTACATTGGTCAATTTTCCGGTATCGTCAGTTTTATAATGATGGAATAAAGTTCCGCGTGGTGCTTCAGTACATCCGATCCCTTCCGCATAATTCCATCTTCCATGAGCCTGAATATTCTCAGAAGTGATTTCCGGGTCATGCAACAATCTTTCAGCTTCTTCCACACAATACAAAGCTTCGATCAATCTTGCATAGTGAAAATAAAATGTACCATGAACAGGATTGCCGTTATTCAACTTTTTAAAGTGTTCAAACTCTTTTTGTGCTCTCTTTGTCTTCACTTTTGTGGCAACATTCAATCTTGCCAAAGGCCCTACACGATAAAAGCCTTTATCAAAACCATAAGGTTTATAATAAGGATATTTTAAGTAAGACCAGCTTACAGAACGCTCTGCAATAAATTCCAAATAACGTGCTGGATCTAATTGATCTTGCAGAATACTACCGTCAGTATCAATAAAGCGTAATTTGCCATCATATAATTCCAATTCGCCTTCCGGACCAACAGTTCCCAAATAAAGTGTAGGAGACGTGGCAAAGCTATTAACCATTGCTTCATTTTCTTTGTGGAATTGTTTAATGATTCCTAACCCTATCTCTACGGTTTCTATTGCCTCATGGATCCATCCCAGCATGGCTTTTCGGTTATGCTCTGTTAATGGAAAGGCCATACCACCAGGAGCAATTCCTGCGATATGAATTTTCTTTCCGGTAATTCTTTCACTTATTTCCTGACCGAATTTTCTTAACCTGATCCCGCGTAAAGCGATGTCAGGATATTTATCTGCAAGACCCAAAATATTTCTTGTTGACGGATCACTGTCATAGCCCAATAAAAAATCAGGGGAGGATAAATGGAAAAATGATAGTGCATGAGATGACAAGGCCTGACCAATCTGTATCAATCTTCTTAATTGATTTCCTGTATGTGTTGGTGTAATACCCTGGATCATTTCACAAGCCTTAACACTGGCAATGGAATGGCTTATGGGACAGATGCCGCATATTCTCGGCGTAATGATCGGCATTTCAGTGTACATTCTTCCCTCGCAAAATTTTTCAAACCCTCGAAATTCATTCACATGAAAGAATGCATCATCCACATTTCCGTTCTCATCTAATTGAAGTGTGATCTTTGCATGACCTTCAATTCTTGTAACAGGTGAGATCACTATTTTTCTCTTGGTTGAATTATCCATATCTCAATTTTTTAACTTCACTTAAATTAGGAATGCGGTCATTTAAAAATTCAAATAATACATAAAAAATAGTGTCAGCATCAGGAGGACAACCGGGTATCACAAAATCTACTTTTACTACTTCCTGCAACGGAACAACTTTATCACGCAGTTTCAATAATTCAGGATGATCAGGTACTGATCCTTCTTTATCATTACTTACTGCATTCACATAAGCTGTATCAAAAACTTCTTTCAGATCAAAATAATTACGCATGCCGGTAATATTACTGGTAACAGCACAGTCGCCCAATGCTACCAAGGCTTTCGCCTGTTTCCTGATATGCAGTATTTCGCGCAAATGTTCATCGCTGGTAACTGAACCTTCTACCAGAACGATATCTACTTCGGGTAAATCTTTGCCATCAACGATCGGACATTTTACAATGTCGGCAAGTTTAGCCACATCCAATATTCTTTCATCAATATCCAGTAAACTCATGTGGCAGCCCGAACATCCACCCAACCAAATTGTTGCTATTTTTTTCTTACTCATAAATTGATTTATTATTTATGATTTGAAATTTTTGATTTAAGAATTTCAAATTATTTAACTACAAATTCATCTTTCTCTTTTCGATCAATTCAGCAATTATTTCAGGTTTCTTTTCTAATTGACCCTGCACAATTGCTTTTGGCCAGATGGCACCTGTTGGGCAGGCATGCACACATTTGCCACAGGAAGTACATGTAACAGATTCACCCCATGGTGTATCAAAATCTGAAATGACACGTACCTGATAACCACGGTTCATCACATTCCAGTTATGTGCACCTTCCACTTCTCCGCAGGCTCTAACACAACGGGTGCACATGATACAACGGTTGTGATCCAGTACATACCATGGATGCGATGTATCAACATTACATTCAGGGAATAAATAAGGATAACGGATATGATCCATTTCAGTTTTATATCCTAGTTTTTGTAAGTCACACTTTCCATTGGCAACACAAACGGAACAAACATGGTTTCTTTCTGCAAAAAATAGTTCACTGGTAATGCGCTGGTATCTTTTTATTTTTTCTGTCTTGGTACGAATGATCATATTCGCTGCGATTTTTGTAGTGCAGGCAGACAATAATTTATTGATACCTTCTATTTCAACCAAACATAAACGGCAGGCACCTACATCAGTCAATCCTTTTAAATGGCACATGGTCAATATTTCAATCCCACTTTCTTTACATATTTCCAGGATAGTTTTGCCAACATCAACATCCAATTTTTTATCGTCAATTGTTACAGATATTTTAGGCATAGCTTTTTATTTAATTCTTATTCTGTAATTCTATTTTCATATTCATGTCTGAAATGTCGGAGTGTACTCAATAAAGGGTTTGGTGCCGAAGCTCCCAATCCGCATAAACTGCATTCTCTTACATAGACGGCTAATTCTTCCAGTCTTTCAAGATCGATCCTGGTTCCTTTTTCTTCGCAGATCTTTTTCAGCAGATCATGCATCATTTTTGTTCCTACTCTGCAGGGTACACATTTGCCACAGCTTTCATCCATACAGAATTCCATAAAGTAACGGGCAACATCCACCATATCGGAACTCTGATCCATCACGATCAATCCGCCTGAACCCATTATAGATCCCAAACTAGTCAATGATTCATAATCCATTTTCACGTCGAGATATTCTGCAGGAATACATCCGCCGGAAGGACCACCGGTTTGCGCAGCTTTAAATTCACCACCACCCTGAATACCTCCGCCAATATCAAAAACGATCTCTCGTAACGTAGTACCCATCGGCACTTCAATTAATCCCGAATAATTTATTTTTCCTGCCAATGCGAAAACCTTAGTGCCGGCACTTTTAGGCGTACCTATATCGCTGTACCATTCACCACCATTGTTAATGATCGGCGAAATGCCGGCAAAGGTCTCTACATTGTTTATTAAAGTTGGTTTGCCCCATAAACCTGATTCCGCAGGGAATGGTGGCCTTGGCCTTGGTGTACCACGTTTACCTTCAATGGAAGCGATCAATGCGGTTTCTTCTCCGCATACAAATGCACCTGCACCAATACGAACTTCGACATCAAAAGAAAACTCAGTTCCTAAAATATTATTTCCTAATACACCTAATTTCTTGGCTTGCTTAATAGCTAATTCAAACCGTTTGATGGCCAATGGGTATTCGCCTCTTATATAGGCAAAACCTTTGGTAGCCCCAACTGCATAAGCCGCAATGGTCATTCCTTCCAATACTCTGTGTGGGTTTCCTTCCAATACACTTCTGTCCATGAATGCACCCGGATCACCTTCATCACCATTGCAGATCACATATTTTTGAGGACTTACATATTTATAAACGGTTTCCCATTTTAATCCTGTTGGATAACCTGCACCACCGCGACCACGCATCCTGCTTTGTTTTATTTCTGCGATCACTTCTTCAGGTGACATCTGAAATAAAACTTTATCCAATGCGTGATAACCGTCATGTACTAAATAATCTTCAATTCTTTCGGGATTAATATGCCCGCAATTTTTTAAAGCAATTTTCATTTGCTTTTTATAGTAAGGGTCTTCTCTTGCATCAATAAATGGCTTCGTGCGAGAATCAGCAAAGAGCAAAAGATCTTCAATCGGTTTTTTCTCAATTAACTGACGCTGCACAATTTCTTTGATATTACTGCAATCAACTTTTTGATAGATCGTATACTCAGGTAAGAATTTGATCAATGGTCCCTGGTTGCAAGGCCCCATACAACCTGTAGCTATTACTTCCACTTCAGCTTCCAATCCTCTTGTTACTACTTCTTCCTGCAATTTCTTTAGTACTTCTTCCGAACCTGAGGAAATGCATCCTGCACCACAACACACACATAATTTATGTTTGTATTTATTGTTCTGTTCTTTTGCTTTTTCAGCATAGATGATTGTTTGTAGATCTTGCCTGTTCATTATACTGCAATTTTTGCGTTGATCGAATTAACTATTTCTTCTGCACTCACTTTAGCATGTACTTCTTCATCCAGCACAACAGCGGGGGCTAAGCCACAAGCACCAATGCAGCGTGCAACAGAAACACCCAATTTATTATCGGCAGTTACCTGACCTGGTTTCAAAGCAAATTGTTTTTCAATTTCATTCAATATCAATTGTGCACCTTTTACATAACATGCAGTTCCGGTACAAACCAAACAAGTATGTTCACCCTTTGATTTTAAGGAGAAGAAATGATAGAAAGTTACAGTTGAATAGACCCTTGATGGGGGAAGATGCAAAGCTTTGGTTATGAACTTTAGCACACTCATAGGCAAATAACCGTAAGCATTTTGTGCAGTGTGCAATATTTCTATCAGCGCATCCGGCTTGTAATTTTCTTTTTTGATTTTTGCAGTGATCAGCTTAATGCGGGGATCTGTTTTAGCGAGTTCAACATCTGTTGAGAGAGTGTTGGTTTTCATACATCGTTCGGTGTTATGTTCATTGAAATATGTACCGATGTTTCAATAAAAAATAAAACAGGAAAAGACCATGTCCTTTTTTTTTATTTGACAGTGCAAAGCTATTTACATGATGTAAATTGGAATATGATTTTCATCATGGAATGAAGGATGTTATTAAAGAAAATAAATGTTATAACAAATTTTTGTAAATTGGTTTGTGTAGCAGGCTGTAAGCCTTTGTGAGACTGAAATTTCGTCGCTTTTTTGTTCTTTATAAATTCAATGCTGTTTAGCAGATGTATGTGATTAAAGCCAATTATTCTCTTTGTACCATTCAATAGTTTCTTTCATTCCATCTTCTAAATAATAATTTGGCGTAGATGAAAGATCATTCCATAGTGTAGAACTGTTACATAACCAATTGCTGCTGCTTATCTCTTTTACTTTGTCGGTATTTAAAAAAGGGAAAGTGCCTAAAAATAATTGGTAGATTTTTTCTATTGCAGCAATTACAATGCGTATGGGAATGGCCGGTAATTTTATCTTCAAAGTTCTATTATCCAAAACCGTTTTTACAGCAGCACCTAATTGGTCTTTTTGATAATCTAGTCCATCTGAAACAATATATGATCGATCGATGAAGGAAGATCCGGTTATATTGATCACAGCTCTGGCAAGGTCTTTTACATAAATGAGTGAGATCATTTGTTTATGGATCCCAATATACGGCTCGATCCCTTTGTTGATCAATTTTACAAATTCCAGGAAGTCTTTATCACGCGGGCCATAAACAGCTGTAGGGTTAATAACAATGAAAGGAAAAAAATTTGATGAACGAATAAACTCTTCAGCACATAATTTACTCTTACCATAAACCGAAATAGGTTCTTGTTTTTGACCTAACTCTATCGGAGCAAAAGTTTCAGCATCTCCCGGGCCATAAGCAGCCAAAGAACTGATCAATACAAATTTCTCTAATTGTATACCTGATACTTTCAATGCGTGTACGAGGTTTTGCGTATATCCGCAATTCACAGTAAAGAAATCTTCTTTCTTGTTTGCTTGTGTTACGCCGGCATTATGAACAATGTAATTGAAATTTCCATATAGTTGTTTATTGGCAATGAGTTGCTGCTTCAGCTTATTTGGCGACGAAAAGTTGAGTTCTACAAAATGTATCCTTTTATCTTGCAAAAATTGTTTATTGCTGGTTCTGCGGATACCGGCATACACTTCAAATCCTTGTTTCAATGCTTCTTCCACCAAGTAACTTCCGATAAAGCCACTGGCTCCGGTGATGAGAATTTTCTTTTTCATGATAGGTGTTGCACGAAAGGCTAACTACAAATGTTTAATAAAACACCTGCGCCTTTTATGTTGTTTGGCATCAAAATCTTTCCAGATGGATTGAACCTTAGTATTGTCTTCCAATTCATGGTTTGTTTCGGCGTATTTGATCCCGTTCTTGATATATGACTTAGCCATTTCCAACATCAGCAAGGCATTTACACCCTTGCCCTGCAGGTCTTTGCGTATAGCGATCATCAGGAAATCTACGGTATCATTTTTTTTCATCGCTTTTAAAATGTGCAGTACACCAAATGGCAATAATTTTCCTTTAGCTTTTTGTAAAGCATTTGAAAGCGATGGCATGGTAATTCCAAATGCGGCCAGTTTTCCTTCTTTATCTAGGATCAGCGAAACGAAATCGGTCCGCATGAACCCAAAATATTGTTTGGTATAATAAGCGATCTGTTTATCGGTCAAAGTGGTTACTCCGTATAATTCCGAATATTCTGAATTGATGAGATCGAAGATAGGCTTGGCATAAGGGAGGATCTCTTTCGGTTTCTTTGCCTTTATAACTGTTAAGCCTAATCTCCTTTGCACAACAGAAGCAATTTTTTCAAGATTTTCAGGAATAGATTGCGGGATATTTATTCTGTATTCGACCCAGTCGGTATCTTTCTGATAACCTAATTGCTGAATAATATGCGGATAATAATCATGATTGTATAAGGAAGCCAAAGTGCCCAATTGGTCAAAGCCTTCTATCAACATACCTTCATGATCCAGATCAGTAAAGCCGAGTGGCCCGTGTACTGCGGTCATCCCTAATTCTCGTGCCCAATCCTCCACTTTTTCAATTAAAGCTTTCGCTATCTCTATATCGTTCTCAAAATCGATCCAGCCAAAGCGTAGATATTTATTTTTCCACTTCTCTACAAAAGCTTTATTTAGAATACCGGCAATTCTTCCCACTACTTTGCCATCTTTATATGCCAGCCAGTATTTTGACTCGCAATAATCAAATGCCGGGTTTTTGGCTTTGTTCAATGTTGCCGACTCATCAAAACGTAATGGCGGAACATGGTACTTATGGTCTTTGTATAAACGATAAGGGAGATCAAGAAAGGCATTAAACTGTTTCTTGGTGGTCACTTCTTTAATTTCTATGGCCATGCGGTTTATTTTAAATTATATGATGCTTAACTTTTTCGAAACTACATATAATTTTTCTATCGCTTTTTCTATTTGTTCTTTTGTATGTGTTGCCATTAAACTAAACCTGATCAGGCTATCTTCCTTAGATACTGCCGGTGAAGCAACGGGATTTACAAAAATGCCATCATCGAGCAAAAGTTTTGCCAGTTTAAAGGTTTTTAGGTCGTCACGAACATAAATAGGAATAATTGGCGTATTTGCAATTCCAATATCGAAGCCCAGGCGTTTTAATTCAGTCAAAGCAAAGTTGGTGTTTGCCCATAATTGATCAATTCTTTCAGGTTCATTTTTCATCACTTCCAAAGCCGCAATCACACTGGCTGTTGCAGCAGGAGAGATGCTGGCACTAAACATCAATGACCTGGCATGATGCTTTAAAAAGTTAATGGTTGTTTGATCAGAAGCAATGAACCCGCCAATGGATGCAAGCGATTTACTGAATGTTCCCATGATCAGATCGGTCTTGTCAGTCAATCCAAAATGAGAAGAAGCACCGCGTCCGCCTTCACCAATTACACCAAGGGAGTGTGCATCATCTACCATCAATGCAGCTCCATATTTTTCAGCAAGATTTGCAATACCCGGCAGATTGGCAATATCTCCATCCATGCTGAATATACCTTCTGTTACGATCAGTTTAATTTTATCGGGCTTACAGGACTGCAACACTTTTTCAAGTGATTCCAGGTCGTTGTGCTTGTATTTCAATGTTTTCGCAAAACATAAACGTGCCCCTTCAATGATGGAAGCATGATCCAGTTCATCTAAGATCAGATAATCATGACGCCCCAATAAAGCTGGGATCACGCCAATATTTACCTGAAATCCGGTGCTGAATACAAGTGCGGCATCTTTTCCTACAAATTCGGCTAATTTATCTTCTAATTCAAGGTGAATATCCAATGTGCCATTTAAAAAACGGGAACCTGCGCAACCGCAACCATATTTGTTGATGGCATCAATGGAAGCTTGTTTTATATAGGGATGATTGGTCAATCCCAGATAACTGTTAGAACCAAACATCAGAACTTTCTTGCCATTGATAATGACTTCTGTATCCTGATCAGATTCGATCACACGGAAATAGGGGTACAGGCCTGCCTCTTTTATTTCCTCGGCTCTGGTGAACTGTAAAACCTTTTCCTGTAACAGGTCCGGATGATTAACTCTAATGACTTGATCTGGAAGAATCATAGCTTTTTTGAAATTTAATAATTTCTTAATGACGATCTGTAAATAAAATAAATTGATCTGTTTAATATATGACTATTATCAGGATAAAAGTTTTTTACCCTTCAAAATTTCATTACCTGTATGCAAGTAACAAAATTTCAAAAAAAGATAATCAAATATTAATTATTTTATAACA
>CAIKTE010000176.1 GCA_903830285.1 uncultured Chitinophagaceae bacterium
GACGACAGTCAGGATTGCCCCACTTTCCGCCATGCTTCAATGGATCGGCATCGGGACCCGTGAACAGCAACGCGTGATTATAGCATCAGCGTCAGTTTATTTTTAGTCAAAAAACAATCTTTTCATATTTTGAAAGAATTAGAATCACAGGTTATTGCAAATTTTTACTGATCATAAAGCGGTTATAAATATAGCTATTATTGCATATTAATATATGATTTTTGACATGCTATTGTAGTACTTATAACGATAAGATAACCTTTTTTGTTGCTTTGATGTCTTGGTTTTGAATAATAAGGAGAACTTACAGTAAATAGGGTTTCCTTTTAGGGAATAGAAGGCAGTTATTATACACTAAAAGTAATAAAGCAAGAAGAGTCAATGACCCATTCTCATTTCTGCATTAAAGTTTAATAATAACTTATCGAATGATGGTGATAGAGCCGCTGAATGTTGGCCTTTTATTTTTTGGATTGATAATATAATAATAAGTGCCGAACGGTAATGATTTCCCGTTTAATGTGCCATCCCATTCCTGGTTATAACCATCTGAATGGAAAACGGGCTGCCCCGATCTATCAAACACATCAAGAGTTGCTCCGGGATAATCCTCTAAATACCTGATCCTCCAGGTATCGTTTATGCCATCTCCATTGGGCGAAAATGCATTAGGAATATTGATCGCCGCTAAAACCTTGACATCAACTGTATCAGTTCTTGAACAGCCCGCTTTTGTAGATGCAGTTAGCGTATAAGTTTGATTTGTTAGCGGAGTGCATATCGGGTTAAGTATGGTATCATTACTTAAATAAAGAGAGGATGTCCATAAATAACTGAGATCTTCTTCTGAAACAACAGGACTAAGTATATCAGAGCCGCCTGATAAAATATATTTGTCGGGTCCGGCATTTACAAAGGGTAAAGGATTCACAAATACTGTATCGCTTGTCTGGATCACACAACCGGGGGCAGATTTCATCATTAGTGTAACAATATATTTTCCGGGAATGCTGTATAAAAATGATGCATCTTTTTGATCGCTTGTATTATTTGCAGTTGTTCCGAAAAACCATTTGTATTGAAGACTTTGATGAAGATCACCTGCCGCAATGCTTACAATATCGCTTGAGAAATTTACAGTGGAAGAATCGCAAACTGAAAATGAGCTAGCCTTGATGGATGCTGATAAAGTATCCATAATAATTTTTGAAGGTAGGTTAAATGCAGAATTACAACCGGCGCTATCTCTCATCACCAATGAAGGATTATAAATTCCGGGTTTACTGTATCTGTGCTTTACAATAGTATCAGAAGTAAGTTCTAGTGTACCATCATTAAAATCCCATGCATAAGAGACCGCATTTTTCAATGAGGCAGATAAAGTAACTGTAGCGGGGGAACAATTTTGATAGACGTCAGCTTTCACAGTTGCATAAGGCCCTTTAATTGTGATATAATCCGAAAATGAATCCACTACAGTATTTACATATCCGTATAAAATTATTTTATAAATGCCGGGCTGACTATAAGTATGACTCGGATTTGAAACATTACCCGCAATACTTCCATCACCAAAATTCCAACTTA
>CAIKTE010000177.1 GCA_903830285.1 uncultured Chitinophagaceae bacterium
CAGAGAATTTGGGAAACAAATATGTTTTATGCAGAACATTCGATCAGTTCAGATCGGAAATTTTAAACTACTTAAACTGAAAATAATGATATCTACACGATCAGGAAGAGCCAAAGAGCTCGATAACATTGAGACAGTCGTTTCCAAGCTTCATAAGAAAAAAATTAAGGAGGTAATGATTCGAGTGGATGCAAAAACTGTTCTGTTCATCCGGGAAGGAAAGGATCCAGACCTGGCAATTGAAAACTACAAACGAAGGCAGCTCCAGAGTAATAATTCATTCATCTATTGAAATTATGTCTATGGAAAATCCAACAATTTCTGAAGAAATGGAAAAGATCGAAATAATTACGGATCTATTTCACGCATGTTCACTTGAACAGCTTAGAGAGATTTACAAGTGCTTTATTCCAAAAAAGGGGGATTATAAATCAGAAACATTGAATACTAAATATCATGGCTGAAAATAAAAAATCCTTTGTTCTGTATTGTGAAATTATAGAGAGTGTCAAAAAACTAACAGACCAACAGGCTGGTAAACTATTCAAAACCATACTGATGTATGTGAATGATGAAAATCCAGTTGTTGATAACATTCTTATTGATTTAGTCTTTGAGCCAATCAAGCAAAACTTGAAAAGAGACTTAAAAAGATGGGAAAGGATTCAGCAGGTACGTGCAGAAGCAGGCAGTAAAGGAGGTAAAAAAAGTGGTGAAATAAGGGGAGAATTAAGCAAAAGCAAAGCAAACGAAGCAAATGCTTCTTTTTGTGAAGCAAACGAAGCTGTTAATGTAAATGTTAATGGTAATGTTAATGTAATAAATACCCCTTTTATTCCCCAAAGGGAAAAAGAAATAGATTTTCAATTTTTGGAATTAATAGAAGAAGACTGGAAGCCTCTGGTAAAATACTGGATCGAATACAAGAAGGAAAAGAGGCAGGCCTATCGTGGGATGATCGGTTTAAAGACAATGTTCCTGAAATTGAAAAAGCTCTCATCCGGAAATTTATCTGAAGCAAAGAAAATAGTTGAGATCGCCATTGCCGGAAACTACCCATCCTTCTCAGAATTAAAGTCAGAATCCAAAAAAACGAAAGGATACACTTTTGGAGAGATGACCCTTCAGATCAATGGATCAGTAAAACAGGATGATTTTGAAAAGAAGGATGACGGACTTTATTATCGAAAACAACTTCAAAATCAAATGTGATGGAAGAGACAATTCCGATCAATATCACCAAAGAAGAAATTGATGCTTTTCTACAAGTCATGGAAAATTTCATTCATATCCCAAGAATTGAATCATTTCGCAAAAAAGTGGAGATAGCCAAAACGATGAACTATTCGGCTTACTACCATACACCAGAACTGTTGATGCAGAAAATCTACGAAGTTACCGGAATTACAAAAATGGAATTTCAAGGAATTAGCAGGAAAAGGAAAATCGTTGATCTGAGATCGGCAGCAAGTAGAATTCTGAAAGAATATTTTCCTGAATTATCTCTTGGATCAATTGGAAATATGCAGGGTGCTAGGATGTCTTCTACCATAACCAATCAGATATGGAATTCCAAGAACTGCAAAGACACCATAAGGGTTTACGAAGATTTAAAACTTAAACTGGGGATTTACAAATGAAATCAATAATCATAAACATTTCCTTAAAAACATTTTGTGCGATTGAATTTATGATCATCGGATACGGTGCAGTAATGCTGATTCATCACATCATTTTTTTCGTTTTTAATCTTTACTAAAATGGCAACAGAAACTGAACTCAGAGAAAAGCTGGACCGCTATGAGCGTAGCCTTTACACGTTGAAAGCATCTGACCTAAAAGAGATCCGATTGATGTTCGGAACTATGTCGCACATGCTTGTCTGCGATGAGATCTTCCCGATTGCAGAATTTAAGCGATCCTACATACAGGCCATAAAATCCCGGATCATCGAGCTGAAGTATGACCTTCTGAAATTTGAGAAACAACCGGTACAATAAACCATTGAAAATTATTACAACAAACTGTGTTAAAATATCCAAACATGAAATCAACAGAAACTTTCAAACAAACCATTATGGCTCACCTGCAATCAAGGGCCGCAACAGATCCTCTATTCGCAAAATCATTCGCCAAAGAAGCAAAGAACATCGATGATTGCATCAACTACATCTTCAGTGAAGTTCAGAAAAGCGGTTGCAACGGCTTCACAGACGACGAGATCTACTGCATGGCCGTGCACTACTACGACGAGGATGATATCAAGATCGGGAAAGGCGTTATCCCTTCTTCTGTTGTGGTAAACCATCAAGTGCAGCTGACGCCGCAGGAGATCAAGGAGGCCAAAGAAGAAGCCATCCGCAGGACCATCGAAGCCGAGCAGCAAAGACTTCGCACGCCGATCGTCCACAAGAAAGCAGAACCGGTCAATGTTTCACAACCTACACTGTTCTGATGCAACCAAAGACAGTCATACAGAAAAAGGTGGTGGATATCAGCTCCA
>CAIKTE010000178.1 GCA_903830285.1 uncultured Chitinophagaceae bacterium
ATAAATTCTGTTCTGTCACAATCCTATAATATAGTTATCAAAGGGGGGCATATAATTGATCCTAAAAATAGTATCGATAAAGTTTTGGATATAGCGATCAGCAATGGTAAAATTGTAGAAGTTGCAACAGATATAGATGCACGAAAAGCCATTCAGGTAATTAATGCAGAAGGATTATTTGTTACTCCCGGATTGATTGATCTTCATACGCACGATTTTTATGGTACTGAAATCGACCATCAATATGAAAATGGGAACCTTGCAATTTCTCCGGATGGATTCACTTTTCGAAATGGTATTACTACAGTAGTAGATGCCGGAAGTTCGGGTTGGCGTAGTTTTCCAACTTTTAAAGCTCAGATGATCGATCAATCTCAAACTCGTGTACTAGCATTTTTAAATATTGTTGGAGAGGGAATGAGAGGTATGTATGAGCAGAATATGAATGACATGGATGCTAAAATGTCGGCACTCATTGCAAAAAAATATAAGAATATTATTGTTGGTTTTAAAGTAGCCCATTTTGAAGGATCAGAATGGACAGCAGTAGATCGTGCTGTTGAAGCAGGAAATTTAGCAGGAAGCATTCCAGTAATGGTTGATTTTGGCGGTAATGTTCCACCGCTTTCTATAGAAGAATTGTTCTTTAAGCATCTTAGGCCCGGTGATATTTTTACACATTGTTTTGCTCAACTGAATACCCGGGAATACATTGTTGATCTAAACACTAATAAAGTGAAACCTTTTGTGAAGGAAGCACAAAAAAGAGGAATCATTTTCGACGTTGGTTATGGAGGTATCAGTTTTGCTTTTTCACAGGCAATACCTGCATTAAAGGATGGTTTTTATCCGAATTCAATCAGTACAGATCTCCATGTTGGAAGTATGAATAACGCCATGAAAGATATACTTACTACAATGTCGAAATTCATGGCAATGGGAATGGATATAAAAGATATTATTACAGCATGTACCTGGAATCCTGCTAAAGAAATAAAGCATGAAGAATTAGGTAATCTTTCAATAGGATCAGTTGCAGATATTGCATTACTAAATATTAGAAAGGGGTATTTTGGCCTTTTTGATTATACCGGATATAAGATTGAAACAGACAAAAAGCTGGAATGTGAATTAACCATTAGAGATGGCAAAATTGTTTACGATCTGAATGGTATTGCAAAGCCTATTGTTGTTCCCTCCAAATAATAAGCATATGGACAGAAGGTTAATCGTATTTCAACTTTACCATCTTCTGAAAGTCTGTGGAATACAGTTTTAGTTTTTATCACTTCATCTGCTCAGTTTTTTTTCATGCTGAACTTCAACCCCATATCGTATGGCCGCTTGCAGTATTTCAATGTTTATATCTTTTAGCGTTTTGAACTTAATGCAATACCCGGTCACGCTCGCCTTGCCTATTTTTTTTCCATAGGTTTTGGCTAAGTAAGTCTTATCCTTGATACCAAGGATATAGACAGAGATCCCGGTTGTATTTGCACTCAACCCAATTTGATAAAACGCTTTGGTTTTTCCATCAGTATATTTTATGGTGTGAAGTCCATATCCTATATTAGGATTAGACACAGTTTTATTTTCACTGTCTTTGCCATCCAGGAAC
>CAIKTE010000179.1 GCA_903830285.1 uncultured Chitinophagaceae bacterium
AAGAAAAGCATTTCGTTAAAGAACTTTTTAAAAGAATGCTTTCTTTTTTAGGATACGGATATTGTGAATTTGTAAACATTGTAAACACTCTATTATAAAATGCTGCTTTTACAATAAAATCATTGGCTAAAAATATCATATTACAAAATATCAGACAACGTGTAAAAAGCCAATTTTTTTAAAATGAGAAAAATTTAACTGTGTGTTTAACAGGAGAAACCCCTGTAATAAAATGTTAATGGAACCCAGAGGGTTCACATGTTTATAGAAGAAAATTGATAAGAATAATATTCGACCCCGATGGGGTCGTACAAAATATCTTAGCAGTATTGCTGTTTTTTTCTTTCTCTAAAGGAGCCCTTTGGACAAGAGAAAAGAAAAAGGAAATTATTTTTTTTCTCTTACTTTTTTGCTTGTCCCTCCAAAGGAGTCCTTCGGACAAAAAAGTAACAAAAAAAGACCCCCGAAAATGATAACAGCCCATTTTCGGGTTTGTTCCCTGATTTAGCAATTGTGCTACTGTGACTTCAGCGGCAGGGCCTTGATACGTTATCAAAAATGAATCTCATTTTCAAAGAGTTTGTTTGTAGTGCAAAAATTGGCAACACAGAGTTGACAATCCTTAACATAATGACATTCCCATGAGGGATCAAGGAAGCTTTGCAGTTTGTTCCATAAAAAAAGTCCCGCATTAAGCAGGACTTTTAGTTTTTATATTTTAAACCTTTAGTTTTTAAATATTTGCCACTTGTTTACGAATGATATTTAAAGCAGCACCAGCTTTAAACCATTCGATCTGTTGCTGATTGTACGTGTGGTTAACGGTTATTTCTTCTTTGCTTCCGTCCTTATGATTCAATACCAGTGTTAATGGTTTGCCGGGAGCAAATGCTGTTAAACCAATTACATCAATGCTATCGTCTTCCTGAATTTTATCGTAATCAGATTTGTCGGCAAATGTCAATGCCAGCATTCCCTGTTTCTTTAAATTGGTTTCATGGATACGGGCAAATGATTTGGTCAGCACCACACGAACGCCTAGGAAACGTGGTTCCATGGCAGCATGTTCTCTTGATGAACCTTCACCATAATTCTCATCACCTACAACAATGCTTCCAATATGCGCTGCTTTGTAAGCACGTTGTGTTGCAGGAACAGGACCATATTCGCCTGTTAATTCATTTTTGATATTGTCTGTTTTTTCATTGAAGAAATTAACAGCACCGATCAGCATGTTGTTGGAAATATTATCCAAATGTCCGCGGAATTTCAGCCATGGACCTGCCATAGAAATATGATCCGTTGTACATTTTCCTTTTGCTTTGATCAACAATTTCAATCCTTTCAGATCTGTTTTTTCCCATTCGGCAAATGGAGCTAATAATTGCAAACGTTTTGAATCGGGTGCAACATTCACCGTAATATTTTTACCATCAGCAGCAGGGGCCTGATAGCCCGGATCGTCTACTGCAAAACCTTTAGGCGGTAATTCATCACCATGCGGTGCATCTAATTTTACCTGCTCACCTTTCGAATTTGTTAAAGTATCGGTGATAGGATTGAAAGATAGATCTCCGGAAATTGCAATCGCAGCAACCATTTCAGGTGATGCTACAAAAGCATAAGTATTTGGATTGCCATCAGCACGTTTTGCAAAATTTCTATTGAAAGAATGAACGATGGTATTCTTTTCTTTTTTCTCTGCACCAACTCTATCCCACATACCGATACATGGTCCGCATGCATTGGTAAAGATGGTTGCATTCAGATCTGTAAATGTTTTTAATAAGCCATCACGATCGGCAGTAAAACGTACTTGTTCCGAACCCGGATTAATTCCAAATTCAGCTTTTGTCACCAAGCCTTTTGCAATTGCCTGACGGGCGATGGATGCAGCGCGACTTAGATCTTCGTAAGAAGAATTCGTACATGAACCGATCAATCCCCATTCAACTCTTAAAGGCCAGTTATTTTTAGCAGCTTCTTCTTTCATTTTAGAAACCGGTGTTGCAAGATCCGGTGTGAATGGTCCGTTCAAATGCGGTTCCAGTTCACTCAGATTAATTTCAATGAGTTCATCAAAATATTTTGAAGGTTCAGCATATACTTCAGGATCGGCATTCAAGTATTGTTTAATGGCATCTGCAGCAGCGGCAACATCGGCACGACCTGTAGCTGATAAATAACGGCTCATGCTTGCATCATATCCGAAAGTGGAAGTGGTTGCACCAATTTCAGCACCCATATTACAAATGGTTCCTTTACCAGTACAACTCATGGCAGATGCACCTTCGCCAAAATATTCAACGATAGCACCTGTTCCGCCTTTTACGGTTAAGATACCGGCAACTTTTAAGATCACATCTTTTGGTGCTGTCCAACCGCTTAATTTGCCGGTTAATTTTACACCAATTAATTTAGGCCATTTTAATTCCCATGGCAATCCTGCCATCACATCACAAGCATCAGCACCACCCACACCAATAGCGATCATTCCCAGGCCACCGGCATTCACTGTGTGAGAATCTGTACCGATCATCATTCCACCGGGGAATGCATAATTTTCCAAGACTACCTGATGAATGATCCCTGCACCCGGTTTCCAGAAACCTATACCGTATTTATTAGAAACAGAGGCTAAAAAATCATATACTTCTTTACTTTCTGTATTGGCAAAAGCCAGATCTTTTTCTGCACCATTCTTTGCTGTGATCAAATGATCGCAATGCACAGTAGAAGGAACAGCCACTTTTGGCCTGCCTGCCTGCATAAACTGCAATAAAGCCATTTGAGCAGTGGCATCCTGCATGGCAACGCGGTCCGGAGCAAAATCCACATAGGATTTTCCCCTTTCAAAATTCTCCAGTTTCATATCGCTATGCAAATGCGCAAACAATATTTTTTCTGATAATGTTAAAGGGCGACCCAGTGTTTTGCGAGCTGCATCTACTTTAGCGGGCATTTGGGCATATACCTTTTTGATCATTTCAATATCAAAAGCCATAATTATAATTTTAGATTTAGGAATTGAAAGAAGCCGTTGGCCACTTAGGGGTCAAAAGGCATTTTAAGTGCTGCAAATTTAAGGCAAAAGAAAAGGCGGAGCGGGATTGATTTAAACTTTTCTTAGAATATTTTGTTCTAATTTGCAGCTGTATTCAAAATACACTCCCCGGCAAACTCTTAATTATTATTATGAAAAAGTTTCGCGAAATAGTTGAAATGCAGGCATTTGGTGTTTGCTCAGCCATTGGAGAACGTTTGGGCGTTGCATCTTCCAAAATCAGAATGTGGTTTATTTATATCTCATTTTTAACGATGGGATCTCCCGTATTGATCTATATGATCCTTGCTTTTACCAGGAATATTAAGAATTATATTCTTGCTGCCAGAAGAAATCCGTTGAGGAATTGGTAATTTATTCTGCTTTGCTTTTAAAATAAGTACTTGAGATCTTAAGGCATGCTAAAAAAGCACCCAATATCAAAACATAGATCATCATGTTGGCTTTCTTAAAATAATTAGTTGCAAAAAACAACATAGCAGTAAAAACAACAAATGCCATCCAATAAATGATGACCCTGAATTTGGTTATTTTAAAAACGCGTTTATGCTCATTTTTCATTCGCAACAACTTTTCTCAGCTTCACTAATTTCTCCAATAACTTTTCAAGCAGATCCAGTTTTAGCATATTGGCTCCATCGCTTAATGCAACAGCTGGATTGGGATGTGTTTCAATGAATAATCCATCCGCACCTGTAGCGATCGCTGCTTTGGCAATGGTTTCGATCAATTGAGGATTACCGCCTGTTATTCCGCTTGTTTGATTGGGTTGCTGCAGGCTATGTGTGCAATCCATAATTACGGGTACGTTTAATTCTTTCATCCAGGTAATATTTCTGTAATCAACCACCAGGTCCTGATAACCGAATGTGGTTCCTCTTTCTGTCAGCATGGTTTTTTGATTGCCTGCTTTATTTATTTTATCGAGAGCGAATTTCATGGAAGGACCGCTTAAGAACTGCCCTTTTTTTACATTCACGATCTTATTTGTTTCTGCTGCTGCAATTAACAGATCTGTTTGTCGACATAAGAAAGCCGGGATCTGTAAGATATCAATATACTTGGCAGCTTCAGCGCATTCTTCATGTGCATGTACATCCGATGTTGTAGGTAAATGAAAGGTTGTGCCTACTTTTTTTATTAGGTCTAAGCCAATACTATCACCCAATCCTGTAAAGGAAGTTGGACTTGTTCTGTTGGCCTTTCTATAACTCGCTTTGAACACATATGGGATTTCCAAACGTTTGCAAATAGCAGAAACTTTATCGGCAACTTCCATTACCAATTCTTCACTTTCTACAATGCAGGGGCCTGCAATTAAAAAAAAATTATCGGGGTTGTATGATTGATCTTTGAAGAGGTCTTGTAAATAAGCTGGTATCATATCTGAATTAAAAATTAATAATTAGTAATTAAAAATAGTAAGGCAATGCGAACTTACAATCCTTTTTGCTTTCTTTGTGCTAACATTTGTTAGTACAAAAAATAAGTATGGTAAAAGATAAGATTTTAGTCATCGGTGCATCGGGTCAAATAGGCGTGGAGCTTACATTGGCTTTAAGAAAAATGTATGGCAATGCCAATGTGATCGCTTCTGACTTACGTGAACAAAACCCCTTACTGGAAGGAACAGGGCCTTATGTGAGCCTGGATGTAATGAATAAGGAAATGCTGCATGTGCAAGTGATCCGGCAAAATGTAACACAGATCTATTTGCTCGCTGCAATACTTTCTGCAACAGGAGAGAAGAATCCTAATCTGGCATGGAACCTGAATATGCAGGGACTTTTGAATGTGTTGGATATTGCCCGAGAAGAAAAATTGCATAAAGTTTACTGGCCTTCTTCTATTGCAGTGTTCGGGCCAACATCACCCAAAATAAATTGCCCACAGCAAACCATCATTGAACCCATTACTGTATATGGTATCAGCAAATATGCAGGAGAATTCTGGTGCAATTATTATCATCAGCGTTGGGGTGTAGATATCAGAAGCTTACGTTATCCGGGATTGATCAGTTATAAATCCGCACCCGGTGGCGGAACAACAGATTATGCCATCGAGATTTTTTATGAAGCATTGGAAAACAAAAAATACGAATGCTTTTTAAAAGAAGATACCTATCTGCCTATGATGTACATGCCCGATGCAATAAAAGCAACTATTGAATTGATGGAAGCACCCGCAGAAAAAATTTCCATTCATACATCCTACAATATTTCGGGAATGAGTTTTTCGCCCAAAGAAATTACTGCGTCAATTCAAGAGCATATTCCAGAATTCAGCATTTCTTATAAACCCGATTATCGTCAAAACATTGCCAATAGCTGGCCGCAAAGTATTGATGATACTATAGCAAGAAATGATTGGGGCTGGCAACAGGATTATGATCTGAAAGCAATGACAAAAGATATGTTGATGAATCTTAAATGATGCATCATTTAAAATCTGATCCCCAAATTGATCCCCAATCCTCTGATGCCATACCAGGGGCCGGTGCAATCGAGGGTTGCTGAACTCGCGGTTAAGCCGCCGGGATTTAAATTCACTTTACCGGTAACAGTAAAAGGTGTTGCGTCAATACCATTGATGGCATCCTGTAAACTTTTTACCGGATTTGTTCCGCTAGGAGGTATTGGTGCATTGATCAGAGCAGGAGAAAAAGTTGCCTGTAGCGTTCCATTGCTGCTTCCTGCATGAAGACCTACTATCCAAATATCAATAACAATATGTTTCCCCAAATTTTGTTGTGTACCCAACATCAAAC
This sequence comes from uncultured Chitinophagaceae bacterium, assembly GCA_903830285.1. Lineage (GTDB taxonomy): Bacteria > Bacteroidota > Bacteroidia > Chitinophagales > Chitinophagaceae > CAIQDX01. The sequence continues at coordinate 5,832 of CAIKTE010000179.1, forward strand.
CTCCGCTGAATGATTTGATGGTACCTTCAAATGATGCATTCTCAGTAACGGGTTGCCCCATTGCAGTTGTTGTATATTTTATTGGGATCGCCATATCAAAACTGGCATATCGCCCATAGAAGGAAAAATAAAATCCTCTCATGTTTTTATGAGCATATACCCTGAACTCGGGGGTAATAGACATATTGCCCATCTTAAACAAGTTGAAATTTACATCAGGGTTATTTCCGCTGGCATCCTGTAATTGTTTTGAATAAGGTATAACGCCAAAGGGCATATATCTATAACCTATAGCAAATGATACTTTTTTTGCAATAAGTCTTTCATAAGTAAGTGAATAATTATTAAAAGAGATATTGCTGATGTTTGTTTTAAAAATATTCTTTCCGGTGGCACGATCTCTTAAGCGGATATGTACGGGCGCTGTTTTTATTGAATCAGTAGCAGTTGAATCTATTTGCGCGCTTGCAAATAACGGGACAAAGAATAAAAATGATATGATCTTTTTCACCGGCTAAATTTTGATGAATATTTATTATGATAAGTTCGAGATATCGGCGACGGTCTTATTTTCTAAAATGCTGAGTGTAGCATCTCTTACCTGTTTCATGACCCTGTTGATGCCGCATTTCTTTTCTTCACAGTTCTTACATTTCTCATAAAAATTCAAACTTACGCAAGGCAGCAAAGCAATGGGGCCTTCAATTAAACGCATCACTTTTGCCAAAGGTATTTTGGCAGGGGCCACTACGAAAAAATAACCACCCCCTTTTCCTTTTTTACTCCCTAAAATACCTGCATTCTTTAATTCCAATAAAATATTTTCCAAAAACTTTAATGGGATTTTTTTCTTTTTGGATATCTCAGAGATCAAAACCGGCCCTTCTGTGTTTTTTTCAGCCAGATAGATCAATGCTTTAAATGCGTACTGTGTTTTTTTTGATAACATGATAATGGGTTAAGTTTCTGAAGAGCGCTATTTTTTTACGGATGAAAATGTTTTCTTTATCTTTCAAAAAAAAGACATGACTAAAGTACCTAAATTTTTACTGTTTGCTGTAACATTTTTATTTTTTTCTGTGTCCGGCATGGCTCAATTCAAATTGCCAAAGGTATTAGCTTTTGGTAATTTTACTTATGCTAACCCTACAGGTGATCTTAAAAACAATTATAATAACGGAACAGGTTTTGAAATTGGTGCAGGTCTTGGCTTTGGTAAAACATTGCTCACTGCATCTACAGGAAGTATGAAATATCAATCAGTTGCAATCAATGCATTAGGTGATCTAAAAGTTACACCTATTAAAGTGGGCATCAGACAATATTTATTACTTGGATTATTTCTTAATGGCGATGTTGGTTATGCTATTCAGAGCTATTCAAAAAGTAGTACTACTGCCAGCAATTTTTTGTATGAAGTAGGAGGTGGAATTAAATTTTTAGGGATCATTGAATTGGGGGTTGCCTATACAGGATGGCAAACACCTGCAAGCACTAATGCCGGTGCGATATTATTTAAGGGAGGTTTAGCTATTAAATTATAAAGCAGATCATTAAAGTCCAAGCACTTCTTTCATGCTGTAAACTCCTTTTTTGGTGATTGCAAATTCGGCTGCCAATACCGCACCGCCTGCAAAGCCTTTGCGGTTATGAGCTGTATGAATGATCTCAATATCATCAATGGATGAATGATATTTAATACTGTGCGTGCCCGGAACGGGATCGATCCTTTCAGAAAGAATCTCTAATTCTTCTTTATTGTTACTTGGATGATTTACCCAGATCTTTTTTGAATTGATTTGCTCTAATACTTGTTCGGCTAAGGTTATTGCTGTACCGCTTGGGGCATCCTTTTTTTGTGTATGATGAATTTCTTTTAAAGTAAGATCATAATCGGGATGCTTATTCATCAACTTTGCCAGATAAATATTCAATTCAAAAAACAAATTCACTCCAATACTGTAATTGCTGGAATATACTAATGTACCATTGTTTTTTTCGCAGGTTTCTTTTGCTTCATTCCATTTTTCAAGCCATCCGGTAGAACCACATACAACAGGGATCTTGAACTGCAAACATTTCATCACATTGTCAAATGCACTGTGCGGACTGGTAAATTCAATGGCAACATCTGCTTTGCTGATATTAGCTTGGGTAAATTCAGCGGCATTATTGATATCTATTTTCAACACGATCTCATGACCTTTTTCAACGGCAATTTCCTCAATTACTTTTCCCATTTTGCCATAACCTATTAATGCGATCTTCATTTTTGAATTATTATTGTGTGATTTGAAGCTGTCAAAGTAACGTAATTATAAAGATCAACGGGCAATAATCTTAGGTTGGCGAGGCGGATTTTTCAGGCTGAAAACTGCTCCCATTTCAGGTAATCTGGTCATGGGATTAATAGAAGGCTGAATATGCATGGAAAGATCCTTGCTTACATCAAAATTCTTCAGATGCGCATAAACGGTGGCATCTACTACCTGTAATCCCCAAACGATCAGAAACCAAAAAACAGAATAATCCCTGTCGCGCCTGAAAGAATTTCGATAATTCTGATAATCAGCCAGACTCAAAGGAGTTCCGTCTGATTTTTTCACTTTCGGGTCTATAAAAGGAAGCATTGTAGTGTCTACATTACCACTGCTGTTTGGCACGGTTGCAGCATACACGGCATCGTATGCAAACTTGCACATTTTATAATAGTTGTTATTATAAAAGAAAGTATATGTAGGTATGGCCAATACACCATACACGATGGGAATTTTCCAGTATTCACGATTATATGCTTGTCCCCAGCCGGGTATCATTGCAGAACGTTGAGTAGCAATTCTTGGAATATGTTGTGGTTTGATTATAATAGAATCTTTTGTTACAGCAGCAGTTTTGCTGCTGTCATTCAACAGAGAAGTATTTGCCAGATCTTTTTTATCAGATTGAGCCGATAAAGATTGAACACCGAAAAAAAAGATAAACAATATGAGATAGGATAACTTCATTAAAACTTAACTGACTGTTACATTCATCAGATCCAGTATTTTATTCAGTTCCTGCAGAGAATAATATTCTACAGTGATACTGCCTGAACCATTTTTTTGATGTACCAGTTTTACTTTAGCTCCGAAATGAGACGCTAAGTTATCTTCAATCTTTTTATATGCAGGAGGAAGGCTTTCTTTTACGGAAGATTTAACAGCACCCGGTTTTTCAGCTTTGTATAATTTGCGAACCAGTTCTTCTGTTTGTCTTACACTGATGCCTTTCTTTTGTATTTCATGAAAAACATATAATTGTTTGTCAACTGTATCGATGTTGATCAATGCCCTTGCATGACCCATGCTAACAGTGCCATTTCTTACTGCCAACTGAATATCGGGTGGTAATTTCAATAAACGAATGTAATTGGTAACCGTGCTGCGCTCTTTCCCCATTCTTTCGGCAACTTGTTCCTGGGTGAAGTTCAGTTCATCCATCATTCGTTTGTAACTCAATGATATCTCTATCGCATTGAGGTCTTCACGTTGCAGATTTTCCAATAATGCCAGTTCCAATAATTCATTGTCATTCGCCTGACGAACATACACCGGAACATCTTTTAATCCTGCGATCTTTGATGCCCGAAACCGTCTTTCACCAGCGATCAATTGGTATTTACCACTTGCTAATTTGGTAACTGTAAGCGGTTGAATGATGTCGTGTAATTTAATGGAGGTTGCTAATTCACTCAATGCAGTTTCATCAAAATCTCTGCGCGGTTGTTTAGGATTGATCTGAATTTCATCGATCGAAATACGTGATGCTGTTGTAACCTGTTCAACAACTTTTGTTTTTAATTCTCCGGTCGTTGTTTTCAGATCCTCATCAATATTACGCAACAGGCTGCGTAAACCTTTATTGATCGCGTCTTTATTATTTTGTTTGGGTGTGCTCATTAGAGTTGTAAGTTATAAGTAGTAAGTGTTAAGCTGTTATCAGTTATTTGTTTTCATCACTTATAACTTCCAACTTATCACTTAATACTTTATTCTATAATCCTTTCTTCATTTGTCATTTTGGTAAGATCATTATTTTGCAGGATCTCTTTGGCAAGGTTCAGATAGTTAACAGCGCCTTTACTTTCTGCATCGTATAAAATAACGGGTTTGCCAACGCTGGGGGCTTCACTCAGTCTTGTATTGCGATGGATGATGGTAGAAAAAACAATATCATCAAAATGCCTTCTTACTTCACTCACCACCTGATTGCATAAACGTAAACGGCCATCATACATGGTCATCAATATTCCTTCGATCTGCAATTCGGGATTTAATCTGTTCTGAACGATTTTTACGGTGTTCAGTAATTTTCCTAAACCTTCCAGAGCAAAGAATTCGCACTGTACCGGAACGATCACACTATCTGATGCAACCAAAGAATTCACGGTGATCAATCCTAAAGAAGGACTGCAGTCGATCACAATGAAATCATATTTATGACGGATGGGTTCCAAAACATTCTTCAACACATTTTCGCGATTGGGATAATTGATCATTTCAATTTCGGCTCCTACCAGATCAATATGCGAAGGGATCACATCCAGGAAGGGCATATCACTTTTCAGGATCACATCTTCGGCCTTAGCATTATTCACCATGCAATCGTATAAACTGCTGGTAACATTATGCAGGTCAAATCCAACACCGGTTGTACTGTTTGCCTGTGGATCGGCATCGACCAATAAAGTATTGTATTCAAGTACAGCAAAACTTGCTGCAACATTTATGGCAGTGGTGGTTTTACCAACGCCGCCTTTCTGATTCGCTACACCAATAATTCTCGCCATATGTTTAATTCCATCCCCAAGGGGATATTTATTTTATTATAAAATTATTTATCAATCATCGACCAGGGTCTATACATCTATCGTTTCTCCAATGGCAGGTAACAATAATTCTTTTCCTGCATTATCAAATCTGCTAACTGCTGCTGCTTTATCTATTTTAATAAAACCAAAAGTATCGTAATGCACACCAACAATGGTATTGCATTGAATAAAAACGGATGCGTCAATGGCATCATTCACATCCATGGTAAAATTGTCGCCAATGGGTAACACTGCAAAATTCAGATCGATCCAGGAAGGGATCAATTGCATATCCAGTGTCAATGCTGTATCACCGCTGTAATAAAAATTACCATCAGCAGTATTGAAAATAAATCCCATCGGATTACCACCATAAGATCCGTCAGGTAATCCACTGCTATGTTGTGCCACCACACATTTTACAATACCGAAATCAAATTTCCATTTACCTCCGGTATTCATGGGATGCGTGTTTGCAATTCCTTGTTTATTGATCCAATTGGCCACTTCCCAATTGGCTACCACTTTTGCACCGGTCCTTTTGGCGATATTGGCACAATCTGCTACATGATCTTCATGGCCATGGCTTAAGAAAATATAATCAGCTTCAATGCTGTTTATATCTATATGTTTGGCCAATTCGTTATGTGAAATGAATGGGTCAAACAATATTTTCTTTCCCTGCACGTCTACCGAAAAAGAGGAATGCCCGTAATATGTTAGTTTCATATGAGGAATATTTTTTCGATGGGGACAAAAATACAGTTTACGGCCTATCTTTCGAAACAATATTACCCAAATGCTGTTTGTATTGGGAAGCAAGTTTTCAACATTTAAAAAAATAAGACGGGATTACATGGATTCAATTGATTTTTGTGCTCCGCAATCCCTTAAAACAAAGAAAGACAAATGAGAAATTCAAGCACCTGGTGGATCATTGCCGGCATCATGTTATTACTTGACCTGTATGTGTTTCAGGCACTTAAAGCCGTTTCAAATAATGCTGCAGATAAAACAAGGATTGCTATATTGACGGGCTATTGGATCATATCTGCCTGTACGTTGATCTCACTATTATCCTTTCCCTATATTCAGGCTTTACAGACATCCAAGATCTTCCGCAATTACGTGTTTGCCATACTAGCCGGACTTTTCTTTGCCAAATTAGTAGGTTCCGTTTTCTTCCTGGTCGACGATTTTCGCCGTGGTGCCATGTGGATCGCCAGCAAGATATTCCCGGGAACAGGTGCACATTTTGCCGATGAAGCCGGTGGAATCTCTCGTTCTGTGTTTTTAAGCTGGATGGGTCTGGGGTTAGGGGCTGGATTATTCGGCACTTTGATCTATGGGTTTCGCAATAAGTATAATTATCAATTAAGGAAGGTGAAACTGTCATTTGCCAATCTTCCGGCATCATTCAAGGGATTAAAAATCATTCATATCAGCGATATTCATAGCGGTAGTTTTCAAAATAAAGAAGCCGTACAGCATGGCGTGAACATGTTGTTAAAAGAAAATGCTGATCTGATCTTATTTACGGGTGATCTTGTCAATGACCGTCACGAAGAAATGCAGGAATACATGGATGTGTTCAATCAACTCAAAGCGCCATTGGGTGTATTCAGCACTTTGGGAAACCATGATTATGGCGATTATGTAAGTTGGCCATCAGCGGAAGCCAAGCAAAAAAATCTGGAACAGTTAAAAGTTGTTCATGCACAATTGGGCTGGAGATTATTGATGAATGAACATGTTGTGATAGAAAAGAATGGTCAACAGATCGCATTATTAGGAATTGAGAACTGGGGCGCAAAAGGTCGCTTTCCTAAATATGGTAAAATGAATGAAGCATATCCGGGTTCTGAAAAATATCCTTTTAAAATATTAATGAGTCATGATCCCAGCCATTGGGATGCAGAAGTAAGAATGAAATATCCTGATATAGATCTGATGCTTGCCGGTCATACTCACGGTTTTCAGTTCGGATTGGAAAACCCTTATTTCAAATGGAGTCCGGTGCAATGGATGTATAAACAATGGGCCGGATTATATGAAGAAGGCAAACAAAAATTATATGTGAATCGCGGTTTCGGATTTATAGGTTATCCGGGAAGAGTAGGTATCCTTCCCGAAATAACCATGATCGAATTAGTGTAAGAAAATGATCGAGTTCTATTTATCTGTTTTAATATGCACATCTGTTTGGGGAAATGGTATTTGAATACCATTTTGCCTGAAACTATCATAGACATTGATCAATATTTCGCTTTTTACATTTACCCAGGTATCAATATTGCACCAGAACAATAGACGGAAATCAACGGAACTGCTTCCAAAGAAATGTGCCAGCACATTGGGTGCAGGGAATGTTTCAATACCTTTTTGGGTTTGTAAGATCTCTTTCAATAAATGTTCTACTTTTCTCAGATCTGAATCATAACTCACCCCAACAATAATTTCCACTCTGCGAAAGTGATTGCTTAGTGTCCAGTTAACAATTTGCTGTGAGATAAGATCGCCGTTTGGTACAATTACCTCACTTCCGTCAACGGTTAACAATCTGCTGGAACGGATCCCGATTTCTTTAACGGTCCCGTATTTATTACCCACTTCAATCGCATCGCCAACCTGCACAGGTTTTTCAAAAGCTAAAATAATTCCACTCACTAAATTGTTGACAATATTTTGCAAACCAAAACCAATACCAACACCCAATGCGCCGATAATGATGGTTAATTTATCCATCGGAATTCCGGAAGCAGCAAATGCCATCAGAACACCTAATGCCAAAATCCCCAAACGGGTGAGCAGTAAAGTACTTCCCCATTTTTTCTTATTGTTGGAAGCATTTGATTCATTTCCAAAAACCAATAATAGTGTTTTTGAAATGAAGTTGGATACCCATATAACCGAAATGAAAATAAATATACTTCCGAAGGTGAATTGCATATTCCCCAGCTTTCTCTCAACTGATAATATATCTGAGAGAACATTGTACATAGGATCAAAAAAGTTGAGGTTTCTCATTAAAATGATGAACCAGATAACAGAAACAATAATATTGATTATTCTATGGATCTTAGATTGCAATCTGTGGAAATCAAAATAAGAAATGATCAGGTTACTGTCTTTATAAACTTCGTACTGCAGGAAGATTGCTTCAATAATAAGCTCACCTACTGTATACAGCATTCTTGCCGTTAACACACTTGTGATGGCAGCACTGGAAATGTATTTGGATAATAAAAAACATCCAAAAATATTCGCCAATAAAGAAATGCCGTTCAACACTATAAAAAACAGAATGATATATCTTCCGGCATAAAGTATATGAGTTTTATTGCTGAGGATCTTTCTATATAAAATAATTCCCAGAAGCAATGATGAGATGGTCAATATCAGATAGAACCATCTTTCGAAATATGTTGACTTTGTGAGTAGATTACACAAATTGATGATCAGAAATAAAGCGACCAATGCCACCCATTCTTCTTTATAATGAATGACAGGTTGTTTTATGAATATCCTTGTATACACCAATGCTAGAGCGAACCAGAATAAAATAGTAAAAGAAAGCGGTACGTTTTCAAAAAAAAGCGGAGTGAAAACGGATAATATCAATATGGCGGT